>NZ_BOCG01000693.1 GCF_016587775.1 Lactobacillus nasalidis
TGATGTGACCCCCAAAATTGGGACAAATTAGTATTACGCCGTTAAGGTTGTTAGAACATGATTCCGATATTCAATCGGGGTCATGTTTTTTCGTCCTGTTTTGATTCTTACGTTGTTGTAGTAATCGATATATTTGTGAATAGCTTGTTCAATCTCATTTAGGTCTTTGTATTTGTGCTCCTGCCCATAGAACATCTCACGCTTGAGAATGCCGAAGAAGCCTTCCATTAAGCCGTCGTCTAGAGAATTACCTAGTCTGGACATACTCTGATCGATCCCTCTATTAGCTAGAGCGGCTTGATATGCATAGTGCTGATATTGCCAGCCACGATCTGAGTGGAAAATAAGCCCGTTAAGAGCCGGATGCTTCTCAAATGCATCATCTAGCATGGTCATTACTTGCTTAAGGTCTGGGTGCCTAGAAATATTGTAGGAGATGATTTCTTGGGTACAACCATCAATAATTGGAGAAAGGTAGAGCTTTTGATCTTTGAGATGGAATTCTGTCACGTCGGTAAACCAATGTCTGTCGGGAATAATTGCGTAGAAATTGCGCTTGATTA
>NZ_BOCG01000694.1 GCF_016587775.1 Lactobacillus nasalidis
CAAGGCCGCGATGTAGTCAAACAGGTCCAGGTCAGGCTCAATCGGCAGGGCCTGGCGGCTGAGGCCGATCCGTGAAGCCACCACGCCGTGGCCGGACCGCGTGTCCACGCTGCTGGTCATCAAGACCACCTTGCGGCCCTGAATTTCGTAATTATGGGCAACCTTCAAAATTTCGATCGTTTTGCCGCTGCCCATTGCTCCGTATTCGAAGAAAAACTGTGCCATATTCTCCACCTTTGTTTTAATCTCGCTCAAATTAGTATAGTGTATTTTGCAAAAGTTTAAAAGCTTCGCATTTTATCCACTAAACTTTTCGTCTTATGGTAAGATTTATCATAGTCTTAATGCAAGAATAGGAAGTTAATCATGAGTTTTAAATCCAACATCGCAACTTTTGCCGGCAAGTCCTCCTACTGGTTCCTGCACAACGTGCTCAAGGGCGGCACCAGTTTCCCTGGCAAGCTGGCCATGAAGCTTGACCCAAACGTGTTAGAGCAGCTGGGCCGGGACTATGAGACCATCATCGTCACCGGGACCAACGGCAAGACTATGACCACGGCCCTGATCACCCAAACGCTCAAGGAAAAGTACGGCGACATCCTGACCAACCCATCCGGGTCCAACATGGCCCAAGGGATCGTGACCGCCTTTCTGGCCCATGGCCAGAAGAAAGTCAGCCGGAAGCTGGCGGTTTTGGAGGTCGACGAAGCCAACGTCAAGGCCGTCACGCAGCTGGTTCATCCAAAAGCCTTCGTCTTGACCAATATCTTCCGTGACCAGATGGACCGCTACGGGGAAATCTACACGACCTACGAAAAGATCGTCGACGGCATCAAGCTGGCCCCTGACGCAACCATCATCGCCAACGGGGACGCCAGCATCTTTTCTTCCGTCGACCTGCCGAACCCGAAAGTCTTTTTCGGTTTTGAAACCGCCCAGGACCAGCCGCAAAACGACCTGAAGGCTGCCGTCAACACCGACGGGGTCCTTTGCCCGAAGTGCAACCAGATCCTGCACTACCACGCGATTTCTTACGCCAACCTGGGCGACTTCTTCTGCCCTAACTGCGGCTACAAGCGGCCGGAGCTGACTTACCGCTTGGAAAAGATCAGCCAGCAGACTCCAAGCCGGATCAAGTTCACGATCGAAGGCAAGGAATTCGCCATCAACATCGGCGGCACCTACAACATCTACAACGCTTTGGCTGCCTTTGCCTGCGCCAGAGAGTTCGGCGTCTCTGCCGATGAGATCGCGGCTGCTTTTGCCAAAAACAAGCGGATTTTCGGCCGCCAGG
>NZ_BOCG01000695.1 GCF_016587775.1 Lactobacillus nasalidis
AACCTGCGCCAGTTCGGAAACCTTCTTTTTCAGCCGGCTGTTTTCATCGGCGGCGTTCATCAATTCGCTCACGCTGTCGATGCCGTCGTTGAACCAGGAAACCGGAACGCTGACGATTCTTGAGCCGACTGACACGATGTCGTTGCCCAGGCGCTGAACCAGCAAAGGCGCGCTCAAGTTGTTTCTCAGCATCACCGTTGATCCCAGCGAGGCCGCCAAAACCGCCACCGTTCCGAAAGCGGCCAACATTTTTCTGTTTTGAAAGAAATTCTTCATAGACACCCATCCAATATAAAAACCGGCCAAAGGCCGGTTTTCTTATTTCTTATCTGCTAGTCTTCCGCATTACGTCCAAGTGCTTCAGAGATTCACCGGTCCCAATTGCCACACAGTCAAGTGGGTCTTGAGCGATGAAGACAGGTACCTTGGTAGCGTCAGAGATGACTTCTGGCAAATTCTTGAGCAAGGCACCACCACCGGTCAGGACGATGCCATGGTCAATTACGTCTGCGGCAATTTCAGGAGAAGTCAATTCCAAAGTTTCCTTGATCGCAACAATGATGTCTTGAACAACGTCTTGAATGGCAGTAGCAACGTCAACGGCACTGATTTCCAATGACTTAGGCAGGCCAGATACCAGGTCGCGGCCGCGGATCGTCATTGATTCGATTTCCTTGGCTGCCTCAACAGAAGCTGAGCCGATCTGGATCTTGATGTCTTCGGCGGTTCTTTCACCAATCAGCAGGTTGTACTTGCCGTGAACGAAATTGGTAATTGCCTGGTTGAACTTGTCGCCGGCCTGGCGGATTGAAGTTGAAGAAACGATGCCGCCCAGAGAAATCGTGGCAACGTCAGTCGTACCACCACCGATGTCAACAACCATTGAACCGGTCGGTTCCATAACCGGCAAACCAGCACCGATGGCTGCGGCGAAAGGCTCTTCGATCACGTAAGCTTCGCGGGCGCCAGCCACGCGGGCAGCGTCGATGACGGCCCGCTTTTCAACTTCAGTGACGCCTGAAGGCACGCAGATCATGACTGAAGGCTTTGAATTGCCAACCGTCTTGCCCATGAAGTACTTCAGCATGGCAGCAGTCGTGTCGTAGTCGGCAATAACCCCGTCCTTCATCGGACGGATGGCTACGATTGAGCCTGGGGTTCTGCCGATCATTTCCTTGGCTTCTGAACCTACCGCAATAACTTCGCCAGTCTTCGTATTCTTGGCAACAACTGAAGGCTCACGCAATACGATGCCTTTGCCTTCAACATAGACCAGGGTGTTGGCAGTACCCAGGTCAATACCGATATTCTTTGAACCTAATCCAAACACGGATATCTCTCCTTATTTACTCGCTTAATCTTGCTTAATTATAGCATAATGCCCGTGAAAGTCATGGATTGGCAGAAAATTAAGCTAATTTTAAAACAATTCTCTTTCCCGCAGGCTTAAATACTCGCCCCCGCCGACGATGAAGTGGTCCAAGAAGGTGATCTTCATGATCTTGCTGGCCTGCTTGAGCCCCTTGGTCAGTTCCAAGTCGTTGCTCGACGGCGTCAGCGACCCGCTCGGATGGTTGTGCGCCACGATGATGCTGGCGCAGCCGTACACCACGGCCCAGCGGAAGATTTCCCGGGGATGTACCCAGGAGCGGTCGAGGGTTCCTTGAAAAAGCATTTTTTCGCCCAGAAGGTTCTGCTGCTGGTCAAAATACAGAACCCAGAACTGCTCCTGCTTCTGTCCCAGCAGCTTGTCGGCCAGATAATTGCCGATTTTCGAGCTGCTGCTCCAGTCAAAGCTGCGCCGCATGTCAGTCCGGCGCAGGCGGTCCAGCGCGACTTCGATCGTCAAGGCCAGGTCGCCGGGACAGGCCGGGCCGGAAGCATAATCCAGCAGGTCCTTGAAACTGGTGATCTGCTTTTGCTCAAGCAGGTCCAGCAAGCCGGCAAAATTCTGGCAGGGAAGCTGGTCAAACAGCAGCTTGAGCAAGTCGCGGTCGCTTTCAACATAGTAGTAGTTTGGCGTCTTTTCGGTCATTTGAAATTTCCTCCTTATTGTTACGCTCTACTACTAACTACGCCAAAAGCTAGGAAACTTTCTTTAAAAATTCAAAAAAGTCCTGGCAAATCAACTGCGCCCGCTGCCGGTCCTTGGCGCTGGCGGCTTTGAGGTCCGGAATCATGACGCAGTCAATCCCGGCGTTTTCGGCCGATTCCACGCCCATGCTGGAATCCTCAAAGACCAGCAGCTGGTCTTTGGCCAAGCCGCTGCGCTGCTGGGCGGCCAGGTACAAGTCCGGGAAGGGCTTGGAACGCAGCTTTTTCTCAGCGACCTCGTCATGGGTCACGATAAAGTCAAAGCAGTTGCGGCAGCCAGTCACCCACAAGTTGTGGTCAACCACTGACTTGTAGTTGTTGCTGGCGATGCCGATCGTCAATCCCAGGCGGCCAAACAGGTCCAGCGCTTCCTGAACGCCGGCCTTCAAGTGCAGCTTGCCCTGGTCGGTCCACTCCCAGACCAGGTCATCGGTGCGCTTGACAAAGGCCTGGCGGACTTCGTCGCTTGGGAAATACTTTTGATAAAATTCATCCATTGCCTTGACGCTGGCACCGACCAGTTCCAAGTAGGCATCATCGCCAATGCCCAGCTCGTATTCCCGGGCCGCCTGGATGTTGGCCCGCCAGTACAGTTCTTCCGAGTTGACCAGGAGGCCGTCCATGTCAAAAATGACCCCCTGCTTGTCTTCTTTCAAACCGGCAACTCTCATATCAGAGTCTCCTTTCTCTTATTCGCCCGCCTGCAAAAGCTGCAAGGCAGCACTGACCAGGTAAAAGGAACCCGTGACCAGCACGAGATCCCTGTCAGCAGCCCTGCCAGCAAGCTGGTCAAGGGCCTGCTTTAAGTCGCCTTCATAGGCAAAACGCTCCCGGGCCCAGGCCGGAAAATCAGCCTGCTTGGCCGCCCGCGGATAAGGCAGGCTGGTCAAGGTCACCGCTTCCTCAGTAAACAAGGCCAAGAAATCGCTCAAGTCCTTGTCCTTCATCATGGCTGCCAGAACCAGGAGCCGGCCGCCCCTTTCCCGAGCCAGGCGGCGGGCATAAGGCAGCAGCTGCTGGCC
>NZ_BOCG01000696.1 GCF_016587775.1 Lactobacillus nasalidis
CCCTGCATTGCGGCCTTGACGTCGTCGATGGCCTTGTAGATGACGCTGTAAAGGCGGATATCAACGCCTTCTTGAGCCGCCTGGCTCTTGGCAGTTGCCGTTGGCCGAACGTTGAAACCGATGATCAAGGCGTTGGAAGCGCTGGCCAGGGTAACGTCGCTTTCGTTGATCGCGCCGACGCCGGAGTGGATGATGTTGACCCGGACACCTTCAACGTCGATCTTCTGGAAGGACTGGGCCAAAGCTTCTGCTGAACCTTGCACGTCAGCCTTCAAAACGATGTCGACTGACTTCATGCTTTCCCGCTTCATCGTGTCAAACAGGTTGTCCAGGGTGACGTGCTGCACGTTTTCACGCTGCTTTTGCAGAGACTGCTGAGCCCGAGCTTCACCGACTGACCGCGCGGTCTTTTCGTCGTCAAAGACAACCAGCTTGTCGGCAGATTCCGGCACGTCGTTCAAACCAGTGATTTCCACAGGCATTGCCGGAGTAGCCTTCTTGACCTGGTGGCCCTTGTCGTTGGTCATGGTCCGCACGCGCCCGAAGGTGTCCCCGACAACGATCGGGTCACCGATCCGCAGGGTCCCTTGCTGAATCAGCACGTCGGCAACCGGCCCCTTGCCCCGGGACAAACGGGCTTCAACAACCGTCCCGATAGCCTTTTGCTTCGGATCAGCCTTCAATTCCAGCATGTCGGCTTCCAGAATGATGTTTTCCAAAAGTTCATCGATCCCCATGCCAGTCTTGGCGGAGATGTTGACGAAGATGGTTGAACCGCCGTAAGCTTCCGGAATCAGTTCATACTGCATCAACTGTTCAGTAACGTGAGCCGGGTTGGCGCCTGGCCGGTCCATCTTGTTGATGGCCACGATAATCGGCACGCCGGCACTCTTGGCGTGGTCAATGGCTTCGATGGTCTGCGGCATTACCCCGTCGTCAGCGGCAACGATCAAGACAACGATGTCGGTGATTTCCGCCCCGCGCGCCCGCATGCTTGAGAAGGCCGCGTGCCCTGGAGTGTCCAGGAAGGTGATCAGCCGGTCGTTGATGCGCACCTGGTAGGCACCGATGTTCTGCGTGATCCCGCCGGCTTCATGTTCAGAAACCCGGGTGTGGCGCAGCCGGTCCAGCAGAGTCGTCTTACCGTGGTCGACGTGACCCATGATCGTTACGACTGGCGGACGGACGACTTGGTTTTCAGACTTCTTGGATTCTTCCATTTCCTGGGCAAAGATGTTGTCAATGTCGGAAATGTCTTCGTGAACCTTTTCCACGGCTTCAATACCGTAGTCGGCAGCCAGCAGCTCGATGGTGTCCTTGTCCAGGGACTGGTTCTGGTTGGTCATGATCCCCAGCATAAAGAGCTTCTTAACGATTTCAGCTGGTTCCCGGTGCAGAATCTTGCCCAGGTCCTGCGCGTTCATGCCGACTTCATATTCAAAGCTTTCCGGCAATGGACGTTCTTTTCTTTGAGTAACCTGCTTCTTAACCGGAGCATTTTGGTGCTTCTTGTTCTTGCGCTTGCGGCGTTCGGTCCGGTCGCTGTTGGCATTTCTGCCCTGGTCTTGGTAGGCATTTTGCCCCTTGCGGCCCGGCTTGCCGTTGTTGCGGCGGCGGTTGTCCTTGTTTTCCGGCATCGGAGCTTCAGCAAAGTTCGGCCGGGAGCTGGTCCGGCGCGGAGCTGAGTTCCTGGAAGCCGGCTTCTCCTGGCTGGACTGGTTTTGCTTCAAGCGGGCCGGTGACGGCTTCAAGATCTTTGGTCCCCGCAGTTTTGGTGCTTCAGTGACCGTTTCCTTGGCACTGCTTTCAACCTTCTTGACTTCCGGCTTGCTTTCACCGGCAGCAGCCTTGTTCAAGGACTTCTTGTATTCCTTCTTAGCTGCCCGGCTGGCTTGGTCCAGACGGACCTCGTCAGCCCGCTGCTTTTGCTTGAGGTCTTTCAGCAAATCCTGTGCTGCTGGCCGGCGGCGCTTGCTGTGGTCGTTAGAGTGGTTGTTGCGGCGGCGAGCAGATGGTCTCTTGCCTTCAGTCTTCTTTTCACCTTTACGAATGGCAGTGACTGAAATCTTTAATTTGCCAGACTTGCCGCTAGCTTTCTTGTTATCCATGCCCAATTCCTTTGAAGTTTCGTTTTCTTGTTTCTTGGTCATCAGATCACACTCCTTCTTTGATCTTATCCAGCAAGGCTTTCGCAAAACCATAATCTGTTAATGCCAAAACTTTGCGTTTCTTACCTATTGCCTGGCTCAATTCCGACTCAGTAAAAGCGTCGACCACAGGGGCCGGGTGCGCCTTTAAAGCAGCCTCGATCTCGCTACGGCTGTTTTCTGCTAAATCATTAGCGATGATGATGCACTTGAGCTTGCCTTTTTTCAGCTTGGCAACCACGATATCGGTTCCCGAAACCGTCTTCCCTGCCCGGGTGGCCAAACCAAGCAAGTTCAATGCCTTCTGTCGATTATTAATTATTTTTGATCACCAAATAATTCTTTTCTTGCCTTCTGGTGATCCACGTAAGCAAACAGTTCGTCATAGAACTCATCGGCAACCTTGACGCCTAAACTGCGCTCTAAGACTTTTGACTTCCTGGCAGCGGCAATCTTCTCCGGTTCAAGAGAAACGTAAGCACCGCGGCCTGGCTTTTTGCCACTTGGGTCAACAGAAACGTTCTTTTCTTTGTCGACGACGATCCGGACCAGCTCCTTTTTCGGCTGCATCGTATCGGTCAACAAGTCCTTCCGCATGGGGATTTTTCGCTTTTTCAAGGAAATCACCTATTCTTCATCGTCAAGTTCCAGGTCGTCAGCTTCTTCGGCGTCATCAGCTTCTGCTGCATCTGCTGCTTGTTCAGTGTTTTCTGCTTCATCAGCTGCCGGCACTTGATCTTCTGCTACTTCAGTTTCTTCTTCTACGTCGCTTTCGTCAACAAATTCGACTTCGGATTCTGGCCGGATGTCGATCTTGTAGCCAGTCAGCCGGGCTGCCAGACGCACGTTCTGGCCCTTCTTGCCGATTGCCAGAGACAGCTGGTAGTCAGGCACGATGACGAAGGCCTTCTTTTCATCGTCTTCGTCTTCAAACTGCACGGCGATGACTTCGGCCGGGTTCAAAGCGTTGGCAATGTAGTCTGACGGGTCATCTTCATATTGGACGATGTCGATGTTTTCGCCGCCCAATTCGTTGACCACGTTCTGCACCCGGCTGCCGCGCGGGCCGACGCAGGTGCCGACTGGGTCAACGTTTGGATCGTTGGACTTGACGGCAATCTTGGTTCTTTCACCGGCTTCACGGGCGATGGACATGATTTCCACCGTACCATCGAAGATTTCCGGCACTTCTTGTTCAAACAGCCGCTTGACTACGTCTGGGGCAGTCCGGGAAACGCGGATCTGCGCGCCCTTGCCGTCAGCGCCAACCTTGGTTACCAGAACGCGGACCCGGTCTTGCGGGTTGTAGTGTTCACCCGGGATGGTGTCGCGCTTGATGTCCATTACGGCTTCAACGTTGCCAATGGTAACGTAGACAAAGCGGTTGTCGATTCTTTCAACCGTCCCGGTTACCAGTTCGTCTTCGTACTGTGAGTATTCGTTGACGATGTGGGCATTTTCTGCTTCACGCAGGCGCTGCATTACAACCTGCTTGGCGGTTGAAGCAGCAGTCCGGCCGAAGTTCTTTGGAGTAACTTCGAACTTGATCGTGTCGCCGATTTCGTAAGCCCGGTTGATGGCCAGGGCATCCTTCAGGCTGACTTCAACCCGGTCGTCTTGAACTTCGTCAACAACCGTCTTCAAAGCCATGACCTTGAAGTCGCCCTTCTTTTCGTTGAAGTCGATTTCAACGTTTTCGGCCTGGCCGTAGTTCTTCTTGTAAGCTGCGGCCAAAGCGGCCTTCATGGCTTCAACGATGACGTCTTGTTTGATGCCCTTGGTCTTTTCTAAGACATCAAAGGCTTCCAGCATTTCTTTTGACATAAGTTTTGGATCACTCTTTCTAAAATTCGATGGCAAAGCGGGCGCTCGCGATCTGCTTGCGAGGAATGGTCAGCTGCTTGCGCCGCGTCTTGATCTTGATTTCCAGTTTGATTTCCTGGTCGTCAAGCTCAAGCAGGCGGCCTTCAAAGACCTTTTCGCCGTCCAGCTTCTGGTACAGACCAACATGAATGTATTGGCCCATCGCCTTTTCCCAGTCCTGCTCCTTCTTGATCGGTCTTTCCAAGCCCGGTGAAGACAGTTCCAAAATATATGGATCTGGCAGCGGATCTGGCTGCATTGAGTCCAATTTTTCTCCAACCAACTCACTCAGGTCCGCAATCGTTTCGATATCAATTCCGTTTGGCTGCTTGTCGACGTAGATTCGCAGATAGTCTTGGCTCTTTTCTTTGACGTATTCCAAATCAACCAGCTCGCAGCCATGACCGGTAATGACCGGTTCGATTGCCTCTTGGATAGTTGTTAAGTTTTTTGGCAAAATTTTCCTCCGTAATAAAAAGAGTGAGCATTGCTGCTCACTCGAATTTACCATATTCGATCTGAAAGAAATTATAACAAAAATTTTTCCGTTTGTAAATACACAGACTCTAGAAGAGGGAAAGCTGATTCTGGTCAGGCATCCCTTCCAAAACATTGTTGTTTTCAAAGAAGTCCATGATCTTCTGGGAAACCTTGCCGCGCACCTGCAAGTCTTCCTTTGACAGGAAAGGCGCTTCACTGCGGGCCGCCACGATCTGCTTGGCCGCGCTGTCACCCAGGCCGTCAACGGCGTTGAATGGCGCCAGAATCGTGTGCTTGTCCAGGATCTTGTAAGTGGTGGCTTCAGACTCGTTGATGTCAACCATCTTAAAGTTGATGCCCCGCTCGATGGCTTCATTGACCAGTTCCATGTAGGTCTGCAGGTCCTTTTCCAGCTTGGTGGCGGCCGTCCCCTTCTCCTTGATCCGGTTGATCAGGGCCACGACCGTGTTCTTCCCGCGGCTCATGGCCTCCAGGTCAACCTTGTCGGCTCTGACTGAGAAGTAGGCGGCATAGTAGATTTCTGGGTAGTAAACCTTGAACCAGGCCACCCGCAGCGCCATCAAAATGTAGGCCGCCGCGTGGGCCTTAGGGAACATGTACTTGATCTTCAGACAGGATGGAATGTACCAGTCAGGGATATTCTTGTTCTCTTTCAAGACTGCCATGTTCTCATCTGAGATCCCGCGGCCTTTCCGGACCGTTTCCATGGTCGAGAAGGCAACTTCTTCCTTGACGCCCCAGTGGATCAAGTCAGTCATAATGTTGTCACGACAGCCGATCACGTTCTTCAGCTTGCAAGTACCGTTGTTGATCAGCTCCTCGGCATTGCCCAGCCAGACGTCGGTCCCGTGCGACAAGCCGGAAATTTGTAGCAGTTCAGCGAAAGTCGACGGGTGGGTCTCTTCCAGCATCCCCCGGACAAAGGGCGTCCCGAATTCCGGCAGCCCCAGGGTCCCGGTCTTGGAATTGATCTGCTCAGGAGTAACCCCCAGAGCCTCAGGACTGGAGAACAGCGACATGACCTTCGGGTCATCAGTCGGAATGGTCAGCGGATCAATGCCCGACAAGTCCTGCAGCATTCTGATCATCGTCGGGTCCTGGTGACCCAGGATGTCGAACTTCAGCAGGTTGTCGTGGATCTGGTGGAAGTCAAAGTGGGTCGTCTTCCATTCCTTGGAAACGTCATCTGACGGGTACTGCAGCGGCGTCAGCTCATAGATGTCCTTGTCGTCCGGCAAGACGACAATCCCGGCCGGGTGCTGGCCAGTCGTGGCCTTGACCCCGGTGACGCCGATGGCCAGCCGGTCTACTTCGGCATTGTTCATCTTCATTTCCGGATGTTCATCCTGGTAGTGCTTGGCATAGCCGATCGCCTTCTTGTCGGCAAGAGTGCCGACGGTTCCCGCTTTAAAGGAGTGGTTCGGGCCAAACATAACCCGGATAAAGTTGTGGGCTACTGGCTGGTAGTCCCCGGAGAAGTTCAAGTCGATGTCGGGCACCTTGTCGCCGTGGAAGCCAAGGAAGGTTTCAAACGGAATGTTCTGGCCGTCCTTGACCATCATGATCTGGCATTTCGGGCACTTTTTGTCCGGCAGGTCAAAGCCTGAGGCGTATTCGCCGTTTTCAAAAAATTCCGACTGCTTGCACTTCGGGCAGCGGTAGTGCGGCGGCATGGGGTTGATTTCCGTGATCCCCATCATGGTAGCAACCAGACTGGAGCCGACCGACCCCCGGGAACCAACCAGGTAGCCGTCCTTAACCGACTTGGCAACCAGCTTCTGCGAGATCAGGTAGACGACCCCGTAGCCGTTACCGATAATGGCGTCAAGTTCCCGGTCCAGACGGGCCTGAATGTTCTCCGGCAGCGGATCCCCGTAAAGCTCATGGGCCTTGTCATAGGTAAGCTGGCGGACTTGTTCTGCGGTATGCGGAATTTTTGGCGGGAAGCTTTCGTCCTGGACTGGCTGCACCCCTTCATCGATCATGCTGTTGATCTTGTTTGGGTTGGTGATGACGACTTCCTTAGCAACATCCTCACCCATGAAACTGAACTCATCCAGCATCTCTTGGGTGGTGTAAAAGTGCAGGTCGGGATGCTCCTTGTTGCGGTTCGGGTTGCCTCTTTGCGCTGCCAGCAAGACATCGCGGTAAACTGCTTCATGCTTGTCGATGTAGTGGGCATCGCTTGTGGCAACGACTGGCTTGCCCAGTTCCTGGCCCAGCTTGTAAATATTGGTCAGAATTTCCTCTAACTGAGCTTCATCGGCAATTAAGCCATCTGCGATCAAGCTGCTGTAATTTGACGGCGGCTGGATTTCCAAAAAGTCGTAGAATTTAGCCTTTTTCTTGGCTTCATCATACCCTTTCTGCATCATTGCAATGAAGACTTCGCCCTGGCTGCAGGCAGAGCCGTAAAGCAGGCCCGCATGCAGGCGGCGCAGCTCTGATTTCGGTGTTCTCAAGCCTTTGTAGTTGTACTTGATGCCGGCCAAGGAAACCAGCTCATAAAGATTGCGCAGGCCGGGCTTTTGATTGCGGGCCAGAACCGTCACGTGCGTCGGCCGGGCCCGCTTGTAGCCCTCACCGTTGCTGTAGTCGTTCATCTTGCCCAGGTCGTCTTGGTGGTACTTGTCGTTGAAAGCGTCCAGCAATTTGAACATCAAGTAGCCGGTCGCTTCCGCGTCTTGATTGGCCCGGTGGTGGTGTTCCAGAACTACGTTGTACTTGCGGCAGAGCGAATCCAGGGTGTGTCTGGCCTGTTCAGGGTGCAGCAAACGGGAAACTTCCAGGGTGTCGACGACCGGCTGGGTAATTTCCGGGTAGCCGCAGCGCTTCAAGGCCGCATTGACAAAGCCGACGTCGAACTGGACATTGTGCCCGCACAAGGGATCATCGCCGTAAAAGTCCATGAACTGCTTGATTACGACTTCCTCGTCGTCAGCCGCCTGGACCATCTCATCAGTAATCGAGGTCAAATTGATCGTGGTTTCTGAGAGCGGATGGTGGGGGTTGATGAATTTGTCGAAGCGGTCGATCACTTCACCGTCTTTCATCTTGACGGCCCCGATTTCAATGATCGTGTCATAAACCGAGGACAAACCCGTCGTTTCCACGTCGAAAATGACGAATTCCCGGTCTTCATACTTCATGCTAGCCGGGTTTAAGACCAGCAGACCGTGGTCGTCGACCATGTTGGCTTCCAGGCCCATGATGACCTTGATCCCGGTCTTTTTGCCGGCTTCAAAAGCATTTGGCAGCGCCTGCAAGTCGGCATGGTCCGTAATCGCGATCGCGGTCTGGCCGAATTTCTTGGCAGTCTTGATGATGTCCGCTACATCGGCAGTCGCGTCCAGCTGGCTCATGTTGGTGTGCACGTGCAATTCCACGTGCTTTTCCTCACCATCATAAGTTTCCTGGCGGCCAACGTGTTCCGTCAATTCCATGCTGTAAATGTTGAAGACCAGGTCATGAGCATAAGGGTCGTCTTTCAGGCTCCCCTGCATGCGGATCCAGCAACCCGGCTTCACATTCTTCAGGTATTCGATTTCTTCCTTGTCAGAATCGCGGACAAACTTCTTGAAAGAAATTGAACTAGTATAGTCTGTCATTTCACCCGTGAAGATGAAAGAACCGGACCGCAGTTCCTGCATTTCAGCCTTGAAAACGTGCCCTTCCACCACGGCGCTGCGCTGGTCCTCTGACAGGTCCTTGAGCTGGGTGATCTCGGCATTTTCAGCGATTGCCCCCGGCCCGAAGCTGGTCTTCTTGCCGCGCCGGCCCTGGTAGCTTGGTCTTGCCGGAGCCTTCGGCTTTGGCGGGGCCTGCTGGAAGGCTACCTGCATGTTCTTTTCATGGGCCTCTACCAGCTGGGCCAGACTGTCAAAGTCATTCTGCTCGCCCCGTTCATCAACGGCTGTCAGCAGCTTGACGTTGAAGAAGCCGTAGTCCCTTAGGTCCATTGAAAAAGCATCCAGCAGCTGTTGTTCCAGCATTTTGTCAAACAACTGGCTGTTGACCGGGATCACCCAGCGGCCGTCTTCCAGCCGCGGCTGCTGGTCAGCCAGGAAATTCTGGGCTGCTGGCTCGGCTGCCAATGCCTTGGAATTTTCAACCGCGTAGTGCCAGTATTCCGGCAGAAACTGCTGCTTTCCGTCGGCCGTCTCCACCAAGAGGCGGGTGTCGACAAAGTCGGCAAATTCATGCTTGATTGCCTGGTTGAGCGCGTTGTAGCTTGCAAAACGCAGAGGAGTAGCAAAAAAAACGTGGATATCCCATCTACGTTCTTTTCGGTAGACATCCACGTTTTTTATCTCCCCTGCCTGTAAAACCGACTGATCCACAGCTTCCGCTGGAAATTTAACCTGTTTTAATAGCTTGAGAAAAAGTTCGTTTTTATCAGTCACGAGAATTCATTCCTAATCTAATTCACTGGCGATGAAGTCGTCCAAGTCAGTGACGGCAATCTTTTGTGCCTGCTCGTCGCTTGGGCGCTTAACTTCAACAAAGCCGTCTGCCGCGTCCCGGCCGACCGTGATTCTGATTGGCGCGCCAACCAGGTCGGCATCGTTGAACTTGACGCCTGGACGTTCGTTGCGGTCATCGTAGAGGACGTCATACTTGGCAAACTTGGCTTCCAAGTCTTGCGCGAGCTTGGTCTGAACTTCATCCTTCATCTTCATCTGAATAATGTGAATCCCAAATGGAGCGATTTCCTTTGGCCAGGCAACCTCGTTTTCAGTAGCATGCTGTTCAACAACAGCCGACAGCAGACGGGTGACCCCGATACCGTATGACCCCATGATAACCGGCTGAGACTTGCCGTTTTGGTCCAGGAACTTGGCACCCATGGTTTCCGTGTAGTAAGTGCCCAGCTTGAAGATGTGGCCGACTTCGATTGAAGTGGTGAACTGCAGCGGTTCATGGTCAACCGGGTCAGGTTCGCCTTCATTGGCTACCCGCAGGTCAGCAAAACGGTCGGCGTCAAAGTCCCGGCCCAAGTTGGCATTGACAAATTGGTAGTCGCTTTCGCCAGCGCCAACAACCACGTTGTACAGGCCCTTGACCGTTTCATCAGCAACGATTTCGTCAGCCCAGTCAGCATTGACCGGACCAACGCCGCCCTTGCCAGCCCCGGTCAGTTCTTCCAAGTCAGCAGTTTCGGCTACCCGCAGGCTGTCGCAGTCCAGCAGGTGGGTCAGCTTGACTTCGTTGATTTCCTTGTCGGCCCGGATCAAAACCAGCACCTTCTTCTTTTCATCAACGATGTAAAGGATGCTCTTGACGATTCTGGTTGCCGGAACATGCAGAAATTCAGCCAGCTTGTCGATGGAATCGCAGCCTGGAGTAGCTACCTTTTCCATTTCCTTCAGCTCTTCTGCTTCCTGCTTGAAGGTGTCCACGCTGACCGCCATTTCCAAGTTGGCGGCGTATGTGCCGGAAGCGTTAGTGGCAATGGTGTCTTCACCGACAGCTGCCGGAGCCTGGAATTCAGTGGAATTCTTGCCCCCCATCGTGCCTGAGTCGGCGATAACCGGACGGACTTCAACGCCAGTCCGCTTGAAGATCTTCAAGTAGGCTGCCTTTTCGTCTTCAAACTGCTTGTCAAGCTGTTCCCGGCTGGCAGCAAAACTGTAGCCGTCCAGCATGACGAACTCTCTGCCCCGCAGCAGGCCGAAGCGCGGGCGGTTTTCATCCCGGAACTTGGTCTGAATTTGGTACAGGTGCAGCGGCATCTGCTTGTATGACTTGATGCTCTTGGCTACGACTTCAGTAAAAGTTTCCTCGTGGGTTGGCCCCAGCAGCATTTCCCGGCCGTGCCGGTCCTTGAGGCGGAACATTTCCGGGCCATACTTCGGCAAGCGGCCTGATTCTTCCCACATTGAAGCCGGCAGCATGTGCGGCATGATCATTTCAACCACGCCGGCATTAGCCATTTCTTCTTCGATGATCTTTTCAGTCTTGCGCAGGACCTTGTAGCCGAGCGGCAAGTACGAGTAAACCCCAGCCGTAACCTGCCGGATGTAGCCACCCCGCAGCATTACCTGGTGACTCTTAGCAACTGCGTCGGCTGGAGTTTCCTTCAGCGTTGGCATGAAAAAGATTGATTGACGCATAATCCTTAATTTCTCCTAAACATTAATTTATTTTCTCAAGCTTGCTCCTACTTAATGAAGTAGCGATAGATGTCGTTGCCGGTAACCGCGATGATCAGGATCAGCAAGAAGACCACCCCGATCAAATCGACGACCGTTTCGTGCTCTTCTGGGATCGGCTTGCCCCGCAGCAGCTCAATCAGCTCCAGCAGCAGCTTGCCCCCGTCCAAGCCGGGAATCGGAATCAAGTTGACAATCCCCAGGTTGATCGACAGCATGCCGACAAAGGCCAGCATGTAGGTCAGCCCCATGGAAGTCGCCTTGGAAGTTTCTGAATAGATCCCGACCGGTCCCGACAGCTTGTTAAGGCTGAAGTGCTTGAACAGGTTGCCCAGGGCCTGGAAGATCATCCCTGTCACCTGCCAGCTCAAATTCCAGCCGCGTTTCAGTTTGGCCGCGAAGGACTCGTCGGTTTTGGCCACGATCCCCACGGCGTAAGACTTAGTCTTCTTGGAATACTTCGGCGTCAGCTTGACCGACTTGGTGCTTCCGTTCCGCTTGACTTTGACAGTCAATGTCTTGCCTTTGGAAGAGTCGATTGCCTCGCTGATCTCGTCAAAAGATGCAATCTTTTGGCCGTTGATGGCCACGATCCGGTCACCCTTCTTCAAGACCTGCCGGGCTGGTGAATTCGGCGTCACCTGAGCGATCGTCGTCGTAGCCGGCCCGGCGGAAGCAAAGCTGTAGATGAACAGGACCACAAAGCCGAGCACGATGTTCATGAAAGGGCCGGCGAAACTGGTGGCCAGCTTCTTCCACGGCTTGGCGGCCGGCATTTGCACGTCTCTTGGCGCAATCTGCAGCTCAGTGCCGGTGTCGTCAATCATGGTCGCGTCATGGTCGACCCGGTAGGTCACCAGCTGGCTTTCATCACCGTTTTCATAGCCTTCGATCGTCAGATCGTCAACCAAGTCCGCCTTGGTAACCCGCAGCGGCCGGCCTTCAATCGGCAGGTCCGATTCCGAAGCATCAATGCGCGTGACGATTCCAGCCTCATTCAGCTCCAGGACAACCGCGGTCCCGGGGTCGATCTCGCTCTGCTCATCAGGTCCGGCCAGGCGCACGTAGCCGCCCAGAGGCAGCCATCTGATAGTGTAGGTGGTCTGACCAGGCCGCCACTGCACCAGCTTTGGTCCCATGCCGATTGAAAATTCGCGCACCAAAATACCGGCTTTCTTTGCCACGAAAAAGTGACCAAATTCGTGGACAAAGACGACCAGGCCAAAAACAACGATGAAGGCTAGAATACTTTTCACAGTGAACTCCTAAATACCAAAGATCAGGGCAACGATTGGCAAAACGAAAAGCGTGCTGTCAAAGCGGTCCAGAATCCCGCCGTGGCCAGGCAGAATCTTGCCGGAGTCCTTGACGCCATAAAAGCGCTTGTAAGCTGACTCGACCAGGTCGCCCATCTGGCCGACGATCGACAGGAAGAAGGAAGCAATGATCAAGCTGGTCTTGTTGCCGCCGACCGGAGCCAGGTTGACGTAAATTGCCGTAACAATCACGGCAATGATCACAGCCCCGATTGACCCTTCCCAGGTCTTGTTCGGGCTGATTACCGGCCAAAGCTTGTGTTTGCCGATCTTGCGGCCAACCATGTAGGCTGCCGTGTCAGTCGTCCAAACAACCACGAACGCGAACAGCAGTCTCCACAAACCGTGAGCCGGACTGCTGTTTCTGATTGCTGCCAAATAGTGGAAGCCGGTCCCGATGTACAAACTTGACAAGACGTAGACACCGATATCGTCAAAAGTCGTCTTGTTCTTGGACAGAACCGTCCAGGTCAAAAGCAGCATCACCAGCGCGTAGAAGACGCCCCACTTGCTCCAGTTTGGCGGCAAGAAGCCGAAGAAGGAGTTGGGAACGGTCCAGGTCAAAGTTGCCAGAGCCGCCAAAGTAAAGTCGACCGAAACCAGAATCTGCTTCTTCATCAAGAAGACTTCACTGATGCCCACGGCTGCCAGGAAGGCTGCCAGCCAGTCGATCCACATGCCACCGGCGATTAGCACCGGGATAAAAATCAATAAAGCAACAACTGCTGTAATTACTCTTTGTTTCATATTACCTAACTATCTGTTTCATCTAATTTACCAAAGCGCCGGTCCCGGTGTTGGTAGATCTTAACCATTTCCGCCAAGTCGTTTTCATCAAAGTCCGGCCAGGCCTTCTCCGTGAAGGCGAGCTCAGAATAGGCAATTTGCCAAAGCAGGAAATTGCTGATTCTCTGCTCCCCGGAAGTTCTGATCAAGAGGTCCGGGTCCGAATAAGGAGCGAACTTGGCAGTCATCAGCTTGGCAGAAACCATTTCTTCAGTGATCTCGCCAGGCTCAAGCTTGCCGGCGGCAGCTTCCTCTGCCAGGGCCTGCACGGCTGAAACGATTTCTTTTCTTGACCCGTAGTTGAAAGCAAAGTTCAAAACCAGGCCGGTATTGCCGGCAGTTTCTTCCATTGCCCGCTCAACTACCTGTCTGGTGGCGTCTGGCAAGGCGTCAAGATAGCCCATGATGTTGACCTTGACATTGTGTGCCTGCAAACGCGGCATGAACTTGTCAAAAAACTTGACGGGCAGGTTCATCAAATAACTAACTTCATCTTTCGGCCGGGCCCAATTTTCAGTTGAAAAAGCATAAAGAGTCAGGACTTTGATTCCCAACTCATCTGCTGCTAATGCAATCTTTTCAACATTGTCCATGCCGGCTTTGTGCCCCATAAAACGTGGCATATGCCGCTTCTTGGCCCAGCGACCATTGCCGTCCATGATGATGGCCAAATGGTTCAGCTGTTTGTCTTTGTCCATGATTACCCCTGGGTAATTTCCTTGCGCTTGTTGTCGGCCATTTGGTCAATCTTCTTGGTTGACTCGTCAGTGACCTTTTGAACTTCCTTTTCCAGGCGGCGTTCTTCATCTTCAGTGATTTCGCCGTCTTTTTCCTGCTTCTTCAGCGCCTTCATGGCTTCCTGGCGGACGTTCCGCACCGCGATCTTCGCCTCTTCAGCCAGCTTGCCGACTTCCTTGGCAATTTCCTGCCGGCGTTCACCGGTCAGCTGCGGAATAACCAGGCGGATGACGTTACCGTCGTTGGCTGGAGTCAAGCCCAGGTCAGATGCCAAAATTGCGTGTTCGATGTTGTTCAAGGACGTCTTGTCATATGGCGTGATCATCAGAACTCTTGGTTCTGGAATGGTGATCCCGGCCATCTGCGTCAGCGGCGTCGGCACGCCGTAGTATTCAACCATAACGCGGTCCAAAAGTGAGGCGTTGGCAACGCCGGCCCGCACAGTCGCCAGATTGCTCTGGTAGACCTCAATGGACTTGTTCATGTTGCTCTTGGCTTTGGCAATCGTTTCGTTGTTCATTATTTTTCACCTCTGATAATCGTCCCGATGTTCTCGCCTTCAACAACCCGCTTGATGTTGCCTGGAGTGTTGACGTTGAAGACGATCAGCGGAATATGCGTGTCCATGGACAGTGAGCTGGCAGTTCTGTCCATTACCTGCAGGCCCTTGGAAATCATGTCCAGCTGGGTCAGTTCGGCAAACTTCTTGGCCTTCGGGTCAAGGTTCGGGTCAGCCGTGTAAACACCGTCAACGCCGTTCTTGGCCATCAAGATTACGTCGGCGTTGATTTCAGCAGCCCGCAGGGCAGCCGTGGTGTCGGTTGAGAAGTACGGGTTGCCAGTGCCGCCGCCGAAGATTACCACGCGGTTCTTTTCCATGTGGCTGATGGCTACCCGGCGGATGTAAGGCTCAGCAACCTGACGCATGGAAATTGAGGTTTGCAGTCTGGTCGGAACGCCAGCAGTTTCCAAACCGTCTTGCAGGGCCAAACCGTTCATAATCGTCGCCAGCATCCCCATGTAGTCAGCCTGGGCTCTTTCCATCCCCAGCTTGGCGCCGGTTTCACCGCGCCACATGTTGCCGCCGCCGCAAACGATGCCGATCTGCACGCCCATGTCATGAACCAGCTTGATTTCCTGCGCCAACTTCTTGATCACAGTTGGGTCGATGCCAGTGCCCTTTTCTCCGGCTAAAGCTTCGCCAGAAATTTTCAAAATGATACGATGATACTTAATTTGACTCATAATGCCCTCCTAATTAGCTCTAACTATTTTACCATAAAACCGAAAACTATCTCGCCTATTTATATTATTTCCCGGGCTTAAATTTGCTTACAAAAAAAGGATGGGTTTCCCCATCCTTCTTTTTGCTAGAAGAAATTAGTTCTTCATTTGCGCAGCAACTTCAGCAGCAAAGTCTTCTTGCTTCTTTTCGATGCCTTCGCCGACTTCGAAACGAACAAAGCTTACTACGGAAGCGTTGACTGATTCAAGGTATTGTTCAACAGTCTTGCTGTCGTCCATTACGTAAAGCTGAGCCAACAAGGTGTTTTCTTGGTCAACCTTGGTGTTGTCCAGCATGAAGCGGGCCATCTTGCCTGGGATGATCTTGTCCCAGATCTTTTCTGGCTTGCCTTCAGCCTTAAGTTCTGCCTTGATGTCTTCTTCAGCTTGAGCAACGACTTCGTCAGTCAATTGCGCCTTTGAACCGTACTTCAAGTGCGGCAAAGCTGGCTTGTTGACCATGGCACGTGATTCGTTGTCTTGGTCGATCTTGTGGTTGAGCTGAGCCAGTTCTTCACGTACGAAAGCCGGGTCAAGTTCCTTGTATGACAAAACCTTTGGGCTCATTGCGGCGATGTGCATCGCAATGTGCTTAGCCAAAGCTTCGTCGCCGCCTTCAAGAACAGTCAGAACGCCGATGTGGCCACCATTGTGTTGGTATGCACCAAAGTGTTGTTCATCAGTCTTTTCAAGAACGGCAAAGCGACGGAAGGAAATCTTTTCACCGATAGTAGCAGTAGCATTTACGTATGCTTCTTCAAGGCTTTCGCCTGAAGGCATGGTAAGTGCCATAGCTTCTTCGTTGTTGGCTGGCTTGCCCTTGGCAATAGTTTCAGCGGTTTCGTTAACCAAAGTCTTGAACTGTTCGTTTTGAGCAACGAAGTCAGTTTCAGCGTTAACTTCAACGATAGCAGCAACGTTGCCGTCAACGTAAACACCAGTCAAACCTTCAGCAGCGATCCGGTTGGCCTTCTTGGCAGCCTTGGCTTCACCCTTTTCGTGAATGATTTCGATAGCTCTTTGCATGTCGCCTTCAGCTTCAACCAGGGCCTTCTTGGCGTCCATGACGCCGGCACCAGTGGTTTCACGCAATTCCTTGACTTGCTTAGCAGTAATGTTTGCCATTTAAAAAAGTCCTCCAGGTCAAACTAAATTTACAGATTCTTCCAAAGATAAGTTTACGACAAATTATTCAGCGTCGTCTACTTCTTCAGCAGAATTTTCTTCAGCACTTTCAGACATTTCCTTTTCAACGTCTTCGGCGTTGTCTGCGCCTTGCTTGCCTTCGATTACGGCGTCAGCCATAGCACCGGCGATCAAGCGGATGGCACGGATAGCGTCGTCGTTTGAAGGGATGATTACGTCGATTGGAGTTGGGTCAGTGTTGGTGTCGACCATGGCTACAACCGGGATACCAAGCTTGTTAGCTTCGTGAACGGCAATCTTTTCCTTCTTCGGGTCTACGACGAACATTACGTCAGGAATCCGCGGCATGTCTTCGATACCGCCAAGGAACTTTTGCAGCTTGTCCATTTCCTTAGTGAGCAAAGCTACTTCCTTCTTTGGCAGTACGTCGAAAGTACCGTCTTCAGCCATCTTCTTCAAGTCCTTCAGACGCTTTACACGGCTTTGGATAGTGGTCCAGTTAGTCAAAGTACCGCCGAGCCAGCGTTGGTTAACGTAGTATTGGCCTGCGCGGGTAGCTTCTTCAGCGATTGCTTCTTGAGCTTGCTTCTTGGTACCAACGAACAGGAAAACACCATCGTCTTGAGCAACGGCCTTAACGTAGTTGTAGGCGTCGTCAAGCATCTTGATGGTCTTTTGCAGGTCGATGATGTAGATCCCGTTTCTTTGAGTGAAGATGTACGGCTTCATCTTAGGATCCCATCTTCTAGTTTGGTGACCAAAGTGTACACCAGCTTCAAGCAATTGCTTCATAGATACAACTGACATAAATAAATTCCTCCTAGGTTATTTCCTCTCAAGCGTTCATTTCAGCATTCAACCGTTTGTCTTTAGGCACCTGAATGCTGATCGCTCTTGATGTGTTTTCTAGCGTGCATCGCACGCTTTTTTAGCATACTAAATTTACTTACGGAATGCAAGCAATTTTCAGCTAAAATTTCACGCCCTGCTCGCTCAGGAACTTTTCCTTCCAGGCCCGGTCATGCTGCTTGAACCAATACTCCCGCTGCATGGCTGTCCGCTTGTCGGCATATTCCTCATGATAGATCATCTTCACCGGCCGTCTGGCCTTGGTGTACTTGGCGCCTTTGCCGGAGTTGTGAGCTTTCAGCCGCCGGTCCAGGTCGTTCGTGTAGCCGCCGTAAAAGCTGCCATCACTGCACAAGAGCACGTAAAAATAGTGCTTTTCTTCGGGCAGCCGCGCTTCCAAAATTTTCTTGATGGCAGCCGTGTTGCTGCCGTCAGCCTTGTGCACTTCGATGGCGTCGTGCAGGACAAGGCCGTCTCCCTTGCCGCTGCGGACGGCTTCAACGATCACGAGATTGGCGGCCTGCCCGCGTCTGGAAACGAAAGGCTGCACGCTCTTGACAGCCAGGTCGTGCTTGAAGCCGTAGTTGATGATCTCCCCCAGTCTCTCTGGCCGGTGGACCATGAACATTTTTCCTTTCATTTTCAGCAGGCCGGAAGAAACGGCAATGATTTCCTCCAGGTTGATTTCCAGTTCGTGGCGGGCAATGGCCTTGGCCCGGTCAGGGTTGAGCCGGTGGCCGGCTGGCGCCTTGAAGTATGGCGGGTTGACCACGACCAAGTCATAGCTGTCTTTTTTCAAAAAGCTGGCCGCGTCTTTGACGTTACCCTGGTAAACCGTAATCCGGTCCTCCATCTTGTTGAGCGCGATCGACCGGCGGGCCTTGGAGACGATGTCGGCCTGCAGCTCGACGTCATCGTAATGGGCCCGGTTGAAAGCAGCCATATACAGACTGGCCGCTGCGTTGCCGCTGCAGAGCTCAGCCACCTTGGACCGGCTCTTGATGGCGCTTTTGGCCCAGTAAGCCAAAAGCAGGGTGTCCAGGGAGAAGGCAAAAGACTGCTCGTCCTGGATGATTTTGAGCTGCTCGCCCAGCATGTAATCGATTCGTTCGTTTTCTTTCAGTTCAATCATGTAATCTTCCTTGCAAAGTCCAAAAGTCATTCTGCAGCTTTGGTTATGGTATAATCATTTTACATCATTTGGAGGTTCTTTTATGCTTTATCGTATTTTTAGACCGATCGTCCGTTTTATCGTGTGGGTCTTGAATGGCCACCTGCACGTCCATCACAAGGAAAGACTTCCGGAGGGTACTTACATCTTGGTAGCCCCGCACCGCAACTGGTGGGAACCGGTTCTCTTCGCCCTGGCCGCCAGCCCGACGGAGTTCATGTTCATGACCAAACAGGAACTGTTCAAGAACCCTGTTTTGCGCTGGATCTTGAACAATGCCCATGCCTTCCCGGTCAACCGCGAGCACCCCGGCCCTTCAGTCATCAAGATTCCCGTCAAGGGGCTGAAGTCAGAAGGTTTGTCTTTGATCATGTTTCCTTCTGGCACCCGGCATTCAGCATCTTTGAAGTCCGGTGCCCTCGTCATCGCCAGAATGTCCGGCCGCCCGCTGGTGCCGGCGGTTTACCAAGGCCCGCTGACCTTTAAGGGCGTCTTGAAGAGAAAGGGCATGGAAATCAACTTCGGCGACCCGATCGTCATCGACCGCAAGACCAAGCTGACCCCGGAAACCGAAGCGGCCTACAACCAGCAGCTTGAAGAAGCCTGGAACAAAATCGACCAGGAACTGGACCCAAGTTTCCACTACGAGGCCAAGTAACACAATTAATGTAGACAAAAAAGGATTGAGCTGAGTTTGCTCAATCCTTTTTTATTGCCGTTTACTTGCTGTTTTTGATCAGATATTCCATGATCTGAACCGCGTTGGTAGCAGCGCCCTTCCGGATCTGGTCACCGGTGCACCAGAGGGTCAGCCCGTTAGGGTTGGTCAAGTCCCGGCGCAGGCGGCCAACTTGAACGAAGTCCTTGTCAGAATTTTCCAAAGGAGTCGGCGTATGGTCCTTGATCAACCGGTCGCCGGCAAAGCTGGCGATGGCTGCTTCAGCCTCTTCTACCGAGACCTGGTCTTCGGTAACCACCGTCACGGCAATTGAGTGTGACCGGTAGACCGGCACCCGCACGCAGGTGCAGGTTACCAGCAGATCCGGCAGATGGAGAATCTTGCGGCCTTCATTCTGCATCTTCATCTCTTCGGTCGTGTAGCCGTTTTCCAAAGGGCTGCCGATGTCAGCAATGACGTTGAAGGCGATTTGGGCCGGGAAGACCTGGGCTTTCACTTCCTCGCCCTTGGTCAAGGCCGCCACTTCGTCCTGCAGCTCGCTGATGCCGCTCATCCCGGCTCCGGAAACAGCCTGGTAGGTGCAGGCATTGATCGCCTTGATCGGTGAGAGCTTGGCAATCGGTGCCAAAGCCATCAAGGTGATTGCCGTTGAACAGTTAGGGTTGGCAATCACGCCGTGGTGCTGCAGGGCATCTTCGCCGTTGATTTCCGGAACGACCAGCGGCACGCCGTCTTCCTGGCGGAAGGCTGAACTGTTGTCGATGTAGACGGCCCCGCTTTTTTCAACCAAGGGACGGTACTGCTTGGACAGGCTGTTTGATACTGCCCCCAAAACATAGTCCAGGCCGTCCAGTCTTTCCTGGCTGACCACTTCTATGGTCAGTTCCTGGCCGGCAAAAGTCAGCTTTTTGCCCTTGGAGCGCTCGGAAGCAAAAACCCGCAGCTCATCAACCGGCAGCTTTCTTTCTTCGATGCATTCCAGCATTTGCCGGCCAACGGCCCCTGTAGCACCTAAAATACCAATCTTCATTTATCGTTCCACTCTTTCTTCACTAATAAACTGCTGATAAATCGCCTTGATTGCCTCGACCAGATCGCGGTTGTCGACCCCGATAACGATGCTCTGCTCATCGCAGGCCTGGTTGATGGTGCGAATGTTGATCTGCTGGTCTCCCAAAGTCGACAGAATCTTGCCCGACATCCCCGGCATCTGCTTCATTGCCCGGCCAACCACGGCCAGCATGGCCAGGTGGCTTTCCACTTGAATGTCATCCAGGTGCAGGTCTTTCTTCAGCTCGGCCACGATTTCATAAAGGTAGCGTTCAATTTTTTTGCTCTGCACGACGATAGAAAAAGTATCGACCGTGACCGGCACGCTTTCAATCGAAATCTGGAATTTTTCAAAAACGGCCAGCGCCTTGCGCAAAAATCCTGCTTCAGCCGAGACGTGCGACTTGACCATCGTGATGACCGTAAAGTCTTCCTTACCCGTAATCCCGGTAATGACGTGCGGCGGGTCCTGCTCATCCAGGTCGCGGCAGTCGTTCATGATCATGGTGCCGGGATTTTGCGGATGATTGGTGTTGCGGACGTTGATCGGGATGTTCTTTTGCCGGACCGGGAAAACAGCGTCGTCATGAAGCACGTTGGCTCCCATATAGCTCATCTGCCGCAGCTCGCTGTAGGTGATCCGCGGAATCTGCACCGGGTTCTTGATTAGGCGCGGGTCAGCCACGTAAAAGCCGGAAACGTCGGTCCAGTTTTCATAGACTTCAACATCGAAAGCATTGGCCACGATTGAGCCGGTGATATCCGACCCGCCCCGGCTCATGACCTTGATGACGCCATTGGGCAAAGAGCCATAAAAGCCCGGGATCACGACCCGGCGCCCCGGGTCGACCTGGGCCTTGAGAAGTTCCTGACACTTTTTGAGGTCCACCGTGCCGTCGTAATGAAAACGAATCACGCGGCTGGCATCGAGGAAATCGGCATCCAGATATTCGGCCAGACACAGACCGGTCAGGTATTCCCCCCGGGAAACCAGGTAGTCCAGGCTGAAGTCCCGGGACAGGTTCTGCCGGATCTTGGCGAATTCCGCGGCCAAATCCACCGTTAAGCCCAGGGTCTGCTTGATTTCCATGTACTTGTCAACGATCGTTTGAAAAATCGAATCGTAGCTGACCCCGTAGTTGATGTGGGCCGCGCAAAGGTAGAGCAAGTCGGTCACCTTGTGGTCTTCCTGCCCGCTTTTGCCGCAGGCGCTGGTGACCACGTACTTGCGGCCCGGGTCGGCCAGAACGATCTGCTTGACTTTCTTGAACTGTTCACTGTTGGCAACTGAAGAGCCGCCAAATTTTATTGCTTTATTCATCTGCCACTCCTGCCAAAAAGGCCCTTTGATCGCCGCTTTGCTCAAGCAGCCGGCTCAAGTCGGACAAGGTCATTTTTTTCGTCAGCAGAGCCCGGTCGCTGATCTGCTCGGCAGTCACGCCGGCAAAAAAGCTGCTGTTTTCCGTACGCAGGTAAAAAGTCTGCTCTGGCCCAGCCAGCAGCCTGCCTGGCTGCGGGTCTGCCGCTGCTTCACCGCGCCCTTCAGCCAAGTCAAGCAGGTCCTGCACCGCCGCGTGCGCTGTTGGCAGAGAACCCGCCCCCTGGCCGACAAAAGTTGCCTGCCCCAGGCTGGCTGATTCGGTCTGCAGGCCGTTGAAGTTCAGTCCCACGCTGGCCAGCAGGCTGCTCTTTTTCAGCATTACCGGCAGGACCTGCAAGGACAAGCCGCCTGCTTCCCGGCGGCCGATGCCCAGCAGCTTGATGGTCCGGCCGTGCTCTTTGGCCCAGGCG
>NZ_BOCG01000697.1 GCF_016587775.1 Lactobacillus nasalidis
CCGCCAGGCCCTGCCGATTGAGCCTGACCTGGACCTGTTTGACTACATCGCGGCCTTGAACCGGCAGGAAGAGGCAAACGACGGCCACCCGCTGGCGGCCGTCTTGATCGATGAGGCCCAGTTCTTGAAAAAAGAACAGGTCATTCAGTGCGCGCGCATCGTTGACGACCTGCACATCCCCGTGATGGCTTTCGGCTTGAAGAACGATTTTCAGAACCATCTCTTTGAAGGAAGCGAGTATCTTTTGCTTTATGCTGATAAAATAGAAGAGATGAAGACCATCTGCCATTTTTGCGGGCACAAGGCAACGATGGCCCTGCGCTACAAAGACGGCCAGCCGGTCTATGAAGGCGAGCAGGTGCAGATCGGCGGTGACGAGGCCTACTATCCTGTCTGCCGCTTCCACTATTTCCACCCCGAGCAGGCAAGAGACTAGTTTTATTTGGAAGGATTGATCAAATGGATAATGTAATGGCTCAGTTAGAGAGCTTGGAAGTACGCTATGAAGAAATTCAGGAAATGATGGCCGACCCAGAAGTGATCGCTGACACCAAGCGGTACATGGAGATCACCAAGGAAGAGGCCGACATGCGGGAAGTCGTGCAGAAGTTCCGCAAGTTCAAGGCCGACAAGGAAGAAATCGCCGGCAACAAGGAAATCATCGCCGATGGTTCTGACGATGAGCTGGTTGAAATGGCCAAGATGGAAAACGCTGACCTGGAAGCAGAGATCGGCAAGCTGGAAGATGAAATCAAGATCCTGATGCTGCCTAAGGACCCTAACGACGACAAGGACATCATCATGGAAATCCGCGGCGCTGCCGGCGGTGACGAAGCCTCCTTGTTTGCAGGCGACCTGCTGAGAATGTATGAAAAGTACGCTGAAACCCAGGGCTGGAACGTCTCCATCGTCGACAGCGAACAAACCGAAGTCGGCGGCTACAAGCGGGTAGCGATCATGATTACGGGCAACAAGGTCTACTCCAAGCTGAAATATGAAAACGGGGCTCACCGGGTGCAGCGGATCCCGGTAACCGAATCAGCCGGCCGGGTTCACACTTCAACGGCTACGGTTGCCGTCATGCCAGAATATGAACAAGTCGACATCGACCTGGACCCGAAGGACATCCGCGTAGACGTCTACCGGTCATCTGGTGCTGGCGGCCAGCACATCAACAAGACTTCCAGTGCCGTCAGAATGACTCACCTGCCGACGGGGATCG
>NZ_BOCG01000698.1 GCF_016587775.1 Lactobacillus nasalidis
CCGGCAGCTGCCGGTAGATGCCTTCAGCTGCGCCCCCTTCGATGTAAACCGTGAACTTGATCATTTCGTCGCTGGCGACTTCAGCCCGCAAGTCTTCGACATAGCGGCGCTTGATGTAATAAGTGTCTAGCTGCTTCAAAAAGTTCTGGTCCCCGGCTGGGTCGTGGCAAATCGCCTGGCTGGCACCGCACAAAATCGGGTTGGCCAGGGGTTCGCCGGCAAAGAGGTCCAGGCAGAAAGCCGCTTCTTCAGGGGTAATGCCGGCCTTGGCCAGAAACTTCCCCTGCTGGTAGATCACCCCGCCGTTATCGCCGATAAAGATCAAATGGTCCTTGATCTCGTCAAAGAGCTTTTCATTGGTGTAGTAGGGCCGGCCACTGGCAATCACCATCTGCTGGTCCGGGTGATTGAGCACCCAGCTGGCAAATGATGCCGGAACTTCTTTGGCATCGTTGACCAAAGTGCCATCCATGTCTGTTGCAATTAACTTGATTTCTGTATCTTCCATACTGCCACTTTCCATAAAGATATTTCGAAAATTTCTTCTATCAATTATTTAATTCTAATGACAAAATACAAACTTTTTACGAATTTTGCAAGAAAAAAACAGGTAAGTCTGCCGGCTTACCTGTTTTTGTTAACCATAAATATTGTTTACCGCCTGCCGGTAGAGGTCGACAGACAAGTCCGCCGGGTTTTCATTCTTCAAGCGCAAGTATTCGCTCCGCAGGTCTTCCCACTGGTCCCAGTCCTTGATGGTTTCTTCTTGAATCTTCAAAAAACGGACGTTGAAGGCCGGGCCCCACTCTGCCGCGCCATTTTCCTTGATCAGGCGGTATTCATCCCCGTCTTCTTCTTTGACAATGGTCAAGTCCAGCTTGAAGTTGACCTTGCCGCTCTTCTTGGCCCGGTGCAGGAAGGTCAGTGCCTGCCGGCTTTCCCGGCCTGCCTCAAACTTGCCGGCCAGCCCTTCGGTTAAAGAGCGGCTGATTTCGGCCAGCAAGTCTGCCGGCTGCTTATCGCTTTGCCCCAGCAGCTTCAGCTGGTAGTCCAGGTCGTCGACCCCATCGTTTTGGGTCACAAAATTGCCGGCCGTGCCGACCGTGCTCTCTATTTCCAGATTGATCCCAGCCTCCCGGCGCAGGCTGGCCAGGACCGCGTTAACGGCGTCAACGGTCAAATACCGGTAGATCTTGATTTGTTCTTTGGGTATGTAGGTGTACATGGTGCCTCGTTTCTATGTCCGTTCCTGGCCAATGATCTGGTTTTTGCCCCGGTCCTTGGCCCTGTAAAGGCAGTCGTCGGCCTGCGCGATGGCCTGCCGGAGCTGCTCTTCATTGTCGATGCGGCTCGTGCAGTAGCCAATGCTCAAAGTTGCCGGCTCCCGCAGCTGCCGG
>NZ_BOCG01000699.1 GCF_016587775.1 Lactobacillus nasalidis
AAAAGACTGGCAGTATACACAGTCAGCCCGGATTCTGCAACTGGCAATTTCCGACTTGGGCAAGGCTTGGAACAATTTCTTTGACAAGGCCCAACCAGGCTGGGGCAAACCAAAATTTCGGTCAAAGCGGGAATCCAGACAAGGCTTCAAAAGCGATCAGAGTAAGATCAAGGACGGAATTCTTTATTTGGAGCGGGCAAGAAGAAGCCACGTTCCAAAAGATCAATGGCGTGGCTTCAAGCTGAGCGAAAAGCCTTTGTCAGATGAATTTGGCGTTGTCAGCTACTTCAAAGAAAATGGCCGTTATTACGTTGCCATCCCGTATAAGATCAAGGCTGAGGATGTTAAGCTGCCAGACAAAACAGG
>NZ_BOCG01000700.1 GCF_016587775.1 Lactobacillus nasalidis
AAAATGGCTTCGCCATGCTTTTGGATCAAGTCTACCAAATATTGGATTCCTCCACGCTCCATCCCATATTTTCGGCTGAGGTAGGTGCCTCTTCTATGATCGTCTACCCATTCGTGGTAGATAGCGAGTTTTATTTCTTTAGTGTATTTAGTCATGAAAATAACCCCCGAAATTAGTGTCCTAATTTCGGGGGTCATATCAGACTCTTTACAGAGCCTGGCTTTTCCCATTTCTATAGGACTCTTCTAGCCCGACTAGGCCAGAAATAAGTGGACAGGCTGGCTTGCACTACCCCCTGCTGCTCACCAGCTGCAGTGACGTACTTTCCATCCCCCACATAAATTGCCACATTGTATGGCTTGTTCTTGGAACCCCAAAAGAGCAGGTCCCCTTCCGTAAAGCCGGTCTTGGACTTGGGATCAACCGCGATCCCTTTCTTGACCTGGGTCTGGGTGCTTGAACCTGTATTGACCCCGGCAGCCTGCTTGTAGACGTAAGCTACCAGACTGGCATTGTCGAAGGCATTCGGGCCTTTGGAACCCTCGACATAGGCCTTGCCCACCTGCTTCTTGGCCAAAGCGACAACGGCTTTGGCCCGCGCCTTGGACCCCATCGGCGCGCTCCAAGAAGCTACCAAGCTGGCCGCGCTGCGGGCCGTGGTCTTGACCGTCTGCTTGGTCTTCTTGGCTGTCTTGGCTTTCTTAGCCTTCTCGGCCTTGACTGCCTGCTTGGCCGTCTTGACCTGGCTGAAGTACTTGGCCATGACCCATTCCTTCTTGCCGATCCGGTACCACAGATTGCCCATGCTGTCCTTGGCAGTCTGGTAGACGAAATGGCTGCTCCCCTTCTTCAAGTGAGTGGCCACATGCCGGCCGCTCTGGTAGTTGGTCCAGACGGTGACATACTGCTTGCTGATAACCTTGATCCGCTTGCTGGCAGCCTGCACGGGTCCCTTCACCGGCTTGACCCCAGTCGCTGAAATCCCCAGGAAAGTCAGCGCTGCAGCAGAAAATTTGATCAGATTTGATTTCTTCATGCTCAATTCCTCCCTTACACCGCTAACTATATTTTAACACGGAAACTACAGAATCCGCCGGGCCGTTGACGGCCAGAAGTAGCTGCTGATCGTCGCTAAGATGACCCCTTGCTGCTCGTCGGCGGCAGAAACGTATTGACCATTGCCGACATAAATTGCCACGTGATACGGCGCGGAAACCGATCCCCAGAAGAGCAAGTCACCCGGCTGCAGGCTAGCAGTCGATACGGCAACCGCCACGCCCTCCTTGACTTGAGTGTAGGTGGTCCGGGAAACGGTCTGGCCGATCGCGGTCTTGTAGACCCACTGAACCAGGCCGGAGCAGTCAAAGCTGTTTGGACCCGTCGCGCCCCAGACGTAGGCCTTGCCGACCTGCGCCTTGGCCAGGGCTACCACCGCGTTTTGCCGCCAGGATGAACCTGCCGGGGCCTGGGAAGAAGCCGCTTGCGTCAGCTGGCTGTTGGTCAAGGACGTGCTGGCCGTTGTCTTGGCTGCCGTCTGCTTGGTCGTCGTCAAGACAACCGTGTACTTGCTGGCAATCCACTTCTTGCTGCCAACCTTCAGCCAGACCGTGTGCTTGTTGTCGGTAGCTGAAGCCTTGACCTGCTTGACCGTCCCCTTCTTAAGGTACTGCCGGGTCTTCTTGCCCTTCTTGTAGTTGGTCCAAACCGGAGCCTTCTTGACTACCTGTACCTTGGAAAGGTGGCCCTTCACCTGAGCCTGCGCGGGCTGGCCGCATAAGCCGAGTCCCGCGAAAAACAGCGCCGCCGCGCCCATGAATCTAATCCACTTTGAACTGCCCATATTCTTTCCTCCAGCGAAAGCAAAATTAACACCTTATAGTTATAATAAACGCTTGCCCCCTAGGCCTGCAAGCCCTCTTAACGTTACAAAACTGTTACAAAAACGGGGAAGGCGCTGTCGCCCTCCCCGCTGGAAATATGCAAGTGTTGAATAGTCGCTGTAGCTTGTCCTATTGGAACAAAAAATCATCGCAACGACGGCTAATTAAAAAGCAATTTTTAAATTGGCCGTCACCGGCTCAAGTTCATTCTACTTAGACTGAAGGAAAATAGCAAGCAAAGTTGCTAGTAAATACTATCCTTTTGCCAAACACACGTGCTATAATATTCCCGATTGAGCATAACGGTGGCGGCCTCTACGGAGGAAGTGGTGCCCTTGATCTTTTCATCGGCTCCTTCCTATCATTACGGAAAGGAGCCACCGTAAAATGAGCCTGCTGGCTCACTTAATCTGGATGGTAGGCAGATTGAAACTGCTTGTGGACATGACCAATTTGCTCTTGAAGAGCTGTGTCGCCACGGTAAAGACTCTCTGCCTGCTAATCGACTGGGTGGATGTTCTTCGCAAGAAATTGCGGGAACAAAAAAGCCGTCGTAACGACGACTAATCAAAAGATTTAAATAATATTTTAAATTGGCCGTCACCGGCTCGATCAATGAAAGGATGAGTGCTCCAACACTCGTCCTTTTTCTATTGCCTATTTTACGCAGTTTAGCGGAAAAATGCAAGATAAGAACACGACTTAAATTACGCGCCGCGCGCTGGACGGGTAGAAAGCACTGGAGCGGTTCGTGCTGACGGTGGACTTGATTACGCCGACCGTCGGGCTGGAGGCGTGGACGAACTTGCCGCTGCCCACGTAAATCCCCACGTGGCTTGGCGCTGACTTGGAGCCAAAGAAGAGCAGGTCCCCCTTGACCAGCTTCTTGGTCGACACCGCTTTGCCGTAGTAGAGCTGGCTGACTGAGTAGTGCGGCAAGGACAGGCCGATCGCCTTCTTGTACACGTACATGGTCAAACCGGAGCAGTCAAAGCTGTAAGGGCCCGTTGCCCCCCAGACGTAGGCCTTGCCCACCTGGGCCTTGGCCAGGGCAACGACCTTGTTCTGCTTGGTCGTCTTCGCTGCCGCGGCCTTGATTGAAGCGTACTTGCTGGTCGAAACCGTGTTGATGCCCAGGATCCACTTGTTTGAGCTGATCCGGTACCAGGTCCGGCCCTTGTACTGGGCCTGGCCCGTGGCCGTAAACTTGTAGCCGGACTTGACCTGGCCGGTCTTCTTCTTGCCGGTCCCGTAAGTGTTCCAGACATTCAGCTTGTTGCCCTTGTTGTAGGCCACCAAAGTCTTCTTCACGATCGTAATGTTGCTGTCCTTGCTGTCGGTTGCCGCCTGGGCCGGCCGGGCGCCGCCCAGCCAAACTGCCAACAACAAAAGCACTAAACTGAATTTCCGCTTCATCTTTCTTTTTCCGCTCCTAAATTGAATTAACTTTTTCTAGTGTAAGCAAGTAATATTACAGAAAGGTTACAGAAAAAATACAGTTGTTTTTTTATTTTAAAAAGGCAAAAGAAAAAGGACGTCAAATGACGTCCCAGTATAAAGGATGTTTCTCGATTAAATCAAGCGCTTGGCAGTTGACGGCCAGAAGTAGTAGCTCAAGCTCTGCTTGATGACGCCCTGGCTCGGAGTAGCCGCGTGGACGAACTTGCCGCCGCCCACGTAGATGCCCACGTGGTAAGGAGCTGACTTGGAGCCCCAGAAGAGCAGGTCGCCCTTCTTCAAAGTCGAAGTGGAAACCGCAACCGTCTTGCCTTGGTGCACCTGGGTGTAAGTGGTCCGGGTGATGTACTTGCCGATGGCGTGGCTGTAAACGTAGCTGGTCAAGCCGGAGCAGTCAAAACTGGACGGGCCGGTTGCCCCCCAGACGTAAGGCTTGCCGACTTGCGCCTTGGCCAGGGCAACGACCTTGTTTTCCTTGGTCGTCTTGCTCTTGGACAGCTTCTTGGCAGCTGCCGCCTTCTTGGCTGCCTTTTCCGCAGCCTTCTTGGCAGCGGCGGCCTTCTTGGCCCAGGCTTTCTGACTCAAAGTGTATGAAGCCAGGATCCATTCGTTGTCAGCAATCTTGTACCAGGTCTGCCCCTTGTACTTCACTTCGCCGACCACCGTCAAAGTGGTGCCGTGCTTGAAGCTGATGCCCGTGTCGTTGGCCTTGCCCAGCTTGACCTTGTAATTCTTCCAGGCCTTGACGCTGTAGCCGGAAACGTAGTTGACCACAACCTGCTTGTTGACAGCCTTGACAGTGGCGGCCTGGGCTGCCGGAGCCTGGCTGCTGACTGCAACCGGGG
>NZ_BOCG01000701.1 GCF_016587775.1 Lactobacillus nasalidis
CAGCGCGGCCGCCACTGGCGGCTGATCAAAGGAGCAGCGGAATTCAAAAAGAATTTGATTGCTCTGACCTCTGAATCAGAAAGCAACGGCCTGCTGGCCTTGAAGAAGGTGCGGGCCGGGGACTGCCGTTTGCGCTGCGACTTTTTAGGAAACAAGATTGGCCAGCAGACGGTTTACCTGCACACCCAGGGAACGGCAAGCGGCAAGCACAATTTCAGCGCTTATCTGTCGCTGTCTTTGGAGAACAATTACTTGTATCTGCGGCAAAAATCCGGCGGCCAGATCAAGACTTTGTACAAGGTCAACATGTTCAAGCTGGAAGATGACCATCCGGTTTCCGTTCAAGAGGACAAAAAGGCAGCCTTGAGCTCGGAATTAAGCACGAGGGGCCGCTTTGCCCAAAACAGCACTACGGCTTCACTTTACAAATTGAAGGCTTTTCAGAAAAAGCGGCAGCCAGCCAAGAGCGTCAAGGATGGTGCCAAGGAATACGTGCCGGAAATCCAGATTCAGGATCCAGGAGACGTCAAAGCCGATCTGACCGTCAAAGGCAGCCGCTTGACTCTGTCGGTCAACGGGCAAAAGGTCTGCCAGCGGCAAATCAAGCAGCAGGCCGCCGGCGGCGTGGCTCTGG
>NZ_BOCG01000702.1 GCF_016587775.1 Lactobacillus nasalidis
TCTGGTACCACTACTCAACCCTGCACTGGGCTGGTGGCCACCAGCGCGCTTTGAGCTACTAGCCAGCGGCTGAATTCACGCAAAAAAACTGCCTGCACTATCATTTTGATAGCCTGCAGGCAGTTTTTTGTTTTCTGATTAATCTTGTCTAAGGCAGCACATACTTCGCGCCAGGTATTTTTCTTAGCAGCACCGTTAAAGCAGCACTGACCAAATAAATTACGAGCGGATAAGCAAAGTAGCGGACATAAATCGGCGAAGCTCCCAGGTATTTTTGCAGCACTGGCATCAGGTAATAAATCACAAATGGGTGAAGCAGGTAGATTCCAAAAGTGATCCCGGCCAGCAGCGGCAGGTGGTCTTTAAAGCGCCAAGCCCGAATTTTGTCTTCGCTGTGCTTCATCCAGGTGAACAAGGCCAATACGACACAAAATTCCGGGAAATTGGCAATATCGTAGAAGTTCTTGATATAACCCAAGCTGTAATTGTAATACGGCAAACGCGGCGTCCGGTAACTAAGCCCCAGCGTCAAGCCGATCTCCAAGACCAGCATCAGCAGGGCCAGCAGGTAGAGCTTCTTCTTGGTAGCCGGCGCAATCTCATGATTGGCAACATACCAGCCTGCCAGAAAATACTGCAGGTAGCCGCCGCCCAGCGGCAGAGCGTTGATGAACGGCATCGAGTAGCCAAAAGCGACCGCCAGCAGTGGCAAAACGCTCTTAAAAAATACGATCAAGCAGATCGCGCCTTTAAGCAAGCGGTCGCTGCCATATTTCGTCAGCAGCGACAAAACCGGCACGCTCAAGTAGAAAGCGATAATGTTGTAAAAAAAACAGTAAGGGCCAACAATGCTTTCAGCCAAAAAGCTTTTCAGCAGCGGCACGCTCTGCCACTTGCCAAACAAGAAGTAGGCCAGCACGCTCCAAAACACAAATGGAATTACCACCTTGCTGATCCGCTTGGTGAAAAAACTCTTCGTGTCGTATCTATCCCTGTAATTCAACACCTTGGCGCCCGACTGCATGAAGAAGATCGGGACGGCAAAAGCAAACAGGATATTGGTCAGCACCGACCAAACCCCATCGCTTGTAAACTTGTTGACTACTACTCCAAGATAAGTTGCATTCCCAGAAGTGTGCATCATTACGACTGCCAGGCTGGAGACAATTGCCAACAAATCCATAAACAACAAATCCATAAAATAGTATCTTTTTCTCAACTTTACTCCTCCGTTAGAATTTATGATTCACGCTTTCCCTTTTTAAAAATATGCTCCCTCGTCCAGCCGACGACCAGGTCCCAGTCGCAAAAGACCAGCTCGTATGCAATCCAGAAGAAGATGCACTTGAAGAAGACCGGTGAAACCTGCTGACTGTAGAAGCGGTTGGAGAAGAATGAAAAGACCAGAGATGGATAAATGTAGCCGTAAAGCACGCTGCTGTAATCAACGCGTCTGCTTGGCCGGCTGGCCAAGGCCAGTTCAAACACAGCTTGAGAGATCAGCCCCATCACCGCACTCAAGATGAAGCAGCCGGCATAACCGAAGTCATAGTAGAAGGCTGAGAAGGTCGTGCAGACGTTGCCCAGGTGATAGCGGCCAACGAACCGCATTGGCAGGTAAAGCTGGTATCTGGTGTTCCAGCCAAATTTCGGCCCAATCCATTTGATAAATTCTGCGAAGGTATTTTGCCCCCATAAAAAGTTTCTTGGGTGCGGCTCATTCAAGAAGCTGTCCAGGTTCTTGATCTGGGCCCCAAGATATTCGGCCAGGTATTCGTTTAACGGTATCACGTGCGAATTCCGGCCCATCAGGTTGCCGATTGACCTGAAGGACAACAGCACGACCGCGCCGGCCAAAACCAAGGCCAAAAACAGTTTCCAGCTGAATTTGAGCTTGTGGCCGCTGTCTTTGGCGTAAAGCAGGCCATAGCAGGCCACCAGGGCGATCATCATGTTGATCGCGCTGCCGCGGCTGCCGAAGACCATGCTGTTCAAGAGGCCAACTATGAAAATGATTGTCGGCATGATCGCCAGCCGTCTGGTTGCCAGCAAATTATTGGCAATCACGTAGGCAAACCAGTAATTGCCGGCCATGATCAGGGTTCTGAAGAAGTACACATAGCTTGGCAGCTTGCTGTCAGCCCCGGAAAAAGTCGACCGCTGCCGGTAGGCCGCGATCGTCTGGAACAGATTGTTGCCGCCTACCATGGCCCGCATCTCCAAAACGGTGATGATTATCGTAACCAGTTCCAAAAGGAGCAGGGCAATCAAGAGCCAGCGGTTGAGCACAATTTCCTGGCAGCCGCTGGAGTAGCCGAAGCTGATACTGGAGCCGGAAGAGGCAAAAGGCGACTGCTTCTGCCGCTTTTTTCTGCGGTTAAACAGCCAGTGGATCAAAATAGTGGCCAGCAGAAAAGACAGAATCCCCCCCGAGATCACGAAGAAGGTATTCCAGTGCAGATACAGCTTCCACTGCTTGACGAAGCCCAGGGCCCACAATTCAGAAAAAGCAAATCCGCCGGCAAATACTACCCCTGGAGCCAGCAGCTCTTGGTCGGCAGCATAATAGGCGCCAACAGTTAACAAACAAGTTACGATAAAAAGCAAGTAGATCATTGATTAATTTTCTTTTTCTTTTCAGTTCCAATTACTTATCAGGATTAGTATCCAGGTCTTCATGCGAAAGGCGGCTTTCTTCAGTCACTTCATTGGCATCGTAAAGATCCTTCTTAATCTTTGAAGAACTGATTTCCGGCGTTCTGGGCAGGTAAACTACCTCCACGCCTTCATCCCTAAGAAAGTCGAACTTCCCTTTCCAGTCATCTCCCATGACAAAAGTATCGATATGATATTCGTGCATGTCGCGCTTCTTTTGATCCCAGTCTTTTTCAGGGATTACCAGGTCGACATAGCGGATCGCTTCCAGCAGCTGCTTGCGCTGCTCATAAGAAAAGTAGGTTTTCTTGTGCTTGGAGTTCCAGTTGAACTCGTCCGTGGACAGGGCAACGATCAAGTAGTCGCCCAGAGCTTTGGCCCGGCGCAAAAGGTTGATATGCCCGTAGTGCAGCAGGTCAAAAGTTCCGTAAGTTATCACGCGTCTCATTAGTCCGCCTCCCCTTGCAAATATTCCTTGTAAGACTTGTCTGGATCAAAAAGGACACCCATGTGCATGTTGTCAGCCTTCACCATGACGTGCCAGTCCCCGTACTGTTTGGTCAGCAAGGCGTCGTATTCCTTGGCGATCGGCAGCTTCAGCATTTCAAACGGGACCCGCTCTGGCTGAGAAATCTGCGTCCGCGGCCAGCAGCAGCTTTCAGTGCTTAAAGTCACCATGGCCACGTTCTTGGTCTCGGTTTGATTGTACTTGACCATGTCCCGGGCGAACTTTTCGTAATATGGGTTTCTCTTCCCGGACCGCAATTTCAAGAAGAAAAAGTGGACATACAGCAAGGCCCGTCTGGCAGGCGTCAGTTTCGGGTTCGGACGTCCCGTGCAGTAGCGGTAGTACTGCTGGGCCCGGTACTTCGTGTGCTTGATTTCCGCCAAAAATTCAGCTCTTTCTTCCGGGTCATCCGGAACATTGTCCAAGGGGAAAATATCAATAAAGATCCCCTGGTTGAACGGATAGCGGAACTGTCTTTCAGATTCCAAAATGGCGGTCGTTTCCGAATTGCGCAGCTGGGCGTGTCCCCGCATCGAACCCGGGTCCGTTTCATTGGTCTGGAAGAAGTACGGCTGCTTGAACTGGCCAGCCAGCTGGCACAAGCGGTCAAAGTCGGCCCGGTGCATCATGACGTCAACGTCATCGTCCCAGGGAATATATCCCTTGTGCCGCACGGCGCCAAGCAAAGAACCGCCAGACAGGTAATAAGGCAGGTCGTTGGCCTGGCAGACCCGGTCCAGCTCATTGAGCAGGTCCAATTCCACTGCCCAAATCTGTTTCATCTTTTTTGAAATCGTATAGTCATTCCGAACCTCTTCCTCAAAGAAAGCGGCTGGAATCTTCAATTGCAGATTGTTCATTTCCCTCTCCTAGGCCCGCTTGAGCATCTTCAAGAGATACTTAAACGAGTTGTCTTTCAATACCAGCAAGATCAGCAGGTAAGTCCCAGCGCCGGCCGCAAACTGCAGCAGCAGCTTCAGCAGACTGGCCATGGCCAGGTTGTTCATCAAAAGAATGACTGCCGCCATTGCCGCGCCGGCCAGCAGCTTCTTCCAAATAACCTGCAGAATATACGATGCCTCCAAAAAGCCATGCGAATTGCGCAGGTAGAGAATGCTGATGGTCAGTTCCGCGATGATTGAGGCAAAAGTAGCCCCCGCGCTCGCGAAGTGCGGAATCAGCAGCAGGTTCAAAATGAAGTTGACCACCGCGCCGACGATGATGTAAATCGCGCTCTGCTTCCGCAGGCCGGCAGGATTATAATACTGCGAACCCAGGCAGTTGGAGATCCCGATGATCACAATCTGCGGACTGAACAGTCTCAAAAGCAGGGCCACCTTGCCCCAGCCCGGGCCGAAAAAGATCGGCACGAAAGTGTCAGAGATCCCGATCAAGCCAAAGCCGATCCCGACCCCGATGAACAGAATATAGTCAATCGAGCCGCGGATCCGTTCTTTGATCTCATCCACCCGCTTCTTGGCGAAAAGATAAGAAATTCTGGCCCCCAAAACATTGTTGACCGCCGTAAAAGTAACGGCCTTGGTCAGGTTGATGATCTTGGTTGCCTGTTCATAATAGGCATTTTCCGCGTTGTCATGCGTAATGAAACCGATCAGGGTCTTGTCCATATAGGTGTAAATGGAGGTCGCGATCGTCGGAATAAAGTAGATCAGCGTTTCGTGGAAGTGCCGCCGCAGGTTTTCAAACTTGATCGGCACCTTTTCCACAAACTTGTGCAGCTCCAGCCACATGGACATCGTCCCCAGCAGGGTTGTCCCCGTCATGATGAACACATACAAGTTGGTATCTGACGGGCTCTTGATGAAGAGCAAAATCAATACCACCCCAGCCACTTTGACCAAGGAGTTCTTGGTAACAGTATATTGGAACTGCTCGAGTCCGTCAAAGAACCAGGAGATATCCAGCATGGTGTTGAACAGATTCAAGGTCAAAATCAGGTAGATTACGTGGTATTTTTGGTGAAAAGCCACAAAAATCGCCCAAACGAACAGCATGATGATTGAAGTAATCACGCTGAGCAATTCGATTTCCCAAAACAGCTGGCTCCGCTTCATCACGTCATTGCGGTTGCGGGCAATTTCCCGCATGCCGTAAGACGCCGTCCCCAGAGCCGCAATCAGTGAGAAGTAGGTCTGATTGGCCAAAGTATAGCTGTACGCCCCAACACCACTGGTGCCAATAACCCGGGATACATAAGGCGCCGTGATGAGCGGCGTGATTATTGACAGGATCTGGTAGAGGGTACTAATAAAAATGTTCTTTTTAATGCTTGGATTCTTCATTTGCACTCTCAATAAGTTAAAAGTAGTTGCTAACTAGTATAACATGGACCCGCGGCACTTTTTCAAAAAAATAAGCCCCCATATTCGGAAGCTCACTTTTTTCATTAAGCCAGTGCGGCCAGGATTCTCATCGTGGCCGTCAAAGCGGATTCTAAGTCTGTGTCTGCTGAAAAGCCGAGACGGGCAATTTTCCCAGTGTCCAGCAAGGCTTTGGTAGCCGTGGAGTAGCCGGCTGCTTCAGCCTGATCTGGCAGATCAAAGACGACCCGAGTGCCCGCAAGCCGGGCAACCGTTTCAGCCAGTTCCCGCAGAGTCGTGTCGCACTTGCTGCCGGCCACGTTGTAGGCCTGGCCGCTTTGCCCATGCTTCAAGGCAAAGAAAATGGCTGCCGCAGCGTCCAGGGAGTAAATGTAAGAGTACTGCTGCTTGCCCTGGCTCTTCAAGACGATGTCTTCATGGGCAATGCCCTTCTTCAAGAACTGCGACAGTGCCTTGGAGTCACTGGTCAGCAGGGTCGGCCCAAAAGCCCGCGACAAGCGCAAAATGACGCAGTCCAGGCCTTTTTCTTTCAAGTAGGCCTGGCAAAGCGCCTCGCCGGTCCGCTTGCTCTCCGGGTAGCCGGCCCGCAGGGTGTTGCAGTCCAGGTAGCCCAGGTAGTCTTCCTTGAATTTCTCGGTATCACCGCGGTTTTCCCCGTAAACTTCCACAGAAGACAGGAAGATCACCCGCTTTGCCCCGTGCTCAGCCGCGTAGTTCAAGAGATTGTTCGTGCCAATCACGTTGGTCGTGATCGTGCTGATCGGGAAGTTGGAATAAGCCAGCGGGTGCGTGTTGCTGGCTGCCTGCAGGAGGTAGTCAATCGGCTGGTCATAGGCGATTCCTTCGTTGATGTCGCCTTCGACAAAAACGAATTCCGGCTTCTCCCAGTAGCTTCCAAACCGCGCCCGGGCCTTGCCGGCATTGCGGCCCAAGGCCACGACCCGGCAGTTCAGCCCTTTTTTCTCGTTCAGCAGCATCAGCCAGTCGATCAAAGAGCTGCCGATCATGCCGGTCGCTCCCGCTACCATGATGCTTTGATCCCGCAGCAGGTCCCAGTCTTGATAGCGCTCAGACCAGGCCTTTAGTTCCGTCAGATATTCTTGGTTTTCAGTAATCATTTCTTACTCCAAGTGATTGGTATTCAAATATGCCTTGAAAAAGTCCAGATTTTCCGGAGTAGTCAGTTTGATGTTCATGTCCGAGCCGGCCGCAAAGTGCAGCTTGACGCCCAGATCGACCATCATCGTGTTGGTGTAGGCCGAGCCGTAGATGCCGATCTTTTTTTCAAAAGCTTCGTGATACTTCTGGTCAAGCAAGTCAAAGCGGTAGGCCTGCGGGGTCGAAACCCGGCGCAAGGTTTCTCTGGGAATGTACTTCTCCGTAACCGTTTCGTCGTTTTCGTCAATGACAAAAATCTGCTCATTGTACGGCATCGACGTAACCCCGTTGCCATACTGCTGGCACTTGACGATCACGTCAGAGATCACCTCGCTGTTCAAAAGCGGCCGGACCCCGTCGTGAATCAGGATGACATCGTCGTCAGCTGCCTTGCCTTCCAGGTTGTAGACGCCGTTGCGGATCGATTCCTGGCCGCTTGCCCCGCCAGTCACGATCCACTTGAGCTTGCTGATCCCGTATTGCTCAGCATAAGCCCGGGCCACGTTCTGCCAGCCATCCAGGCAGACCAGTTCGATGGCGTCGATTTGGGGATGCTTTTGAAATGATTCTAAAGTGTAAACCAAAACAGGCTTGTCGTTGATGTTGATAAACTGCTTGGGAATGCTCTGCCCCATCCGCTTGCCAACACCGCCTGCAATAATGATCGCGATATTGCTCATTGCCTTGTCCTCTTACTTCATTAACGGTTTCAAGATGTTCAAAGTCAAGCCGTAAAAACGGTAGCCTGTCCGGCGGTTGAAGCTGATGACCTGGCCCTTGCGCCCGATCATCTGCGGCACCTGCCGGTAAACAGCCGGAGCATGCTTTTCCAGATACTGCTCAAATGCCAGCAGTTCCGGCTTGGCCTGGCGGCTGTTCATGGTGAAGAAGATCTGATACTGCTTGTTGATGATCTTCTGCAGCAAGCGCAGGTAGATTTCCCGGACGGCCGGATCAGTTGCCTGCTCGGTATAATAGCTGGCAACCTGCTCGATCACGTGAACGTGCTGGGCCCGGTTTTTGATCATGTTCTGCATGTTGATGCTTTGCCCGGCAGAGCCGACCAGGTAGTCGTAAACCGGGAAGTCGAGCACTTGCACGCTCTTGATGTAAGGCAGCGGATACAGCATCATTTCGTTGTCGACATAAAAACAGTGTTCATCGATTTTCAGGTGGCAGTCGCGCAGGACCTGCGTCTTGAAGGTAGACCCGTGCATCACCGGATTGTAGGCATCCTTGATGTCTTCCAGCGTCCGCGCCTGCTGCAGCTTCGGGTCGCTGCTTTCAAAGACGCTGCGGTAGGTCTTTTCCCCGCTGCTTTCGTCAACGTTGTAAAAGCTGTTCAAAACCAGGTCGGCGTCGCTTTTTTCAAGGGCGGCAACCAGCTTCTCGATCCCGGCTTGTTCAACCCAGTCATCGGAGTCGACGATCTTGTAGTACTTGCCGCTGGCCACCTTCAGGCTGGCGTTGATCGTTGAGCCGTGACCGCCGTTTTCCTTGTCGATGAAGACCACAGAATCTGGATATGCAGCCTGGTACTTGCGGCCCAGTTCAGCAGTATTGTCTTTGGAGCCGTCGTTGACAATGATGATTTCCAGCTTGTCTGAAACTCCGTTGTCAACGAGCGACTTGATGCATTTGTCTAAACAGTCAGCTGCGTTGTAAGCAGCAACACTGATGGAAAGAACTTTATTCACTTCTATCTACCACCTATGTACATTTGATAAACCTGTTCGGCCGATTCCCTGTTGTCGTAGCCGATCTTGGTCAGCGTCTCCGCTTCCGCCGCCCGGTCAGCCAGGGGCTCGGTTGCCAAAAGCAGCTTGGCCCATTCCTCCGGCGCCGCGGCAATCGCCTGCCGGCGGATCATCCCCGGAAAGTCCATTTCTGAGCTGATGTTTTCTGAAATCACGCAGGGCAGGCCCGTGGTCTGAGCTTCCAGCAGGGTCATGGGCAAGCCTTCATACAGCGAAGGCATTACGAAGACGTCCATCGCGAACAGGTAATCCGGAATCTCATCAGTAGATGAAATCATGATGACCTGGTCTGCCAATTTCAATTCCTTGATCTTGGCTTGAATTTCAGCGGCTTTTTCCCCGCTGCCGATCAGCAGCAGCTTGGTTTTCGGCCGCTGCTTGACCGTCGCGGCCAGAATGTCCAGCAGGTAAAGCTGGTTCTTCTGCTCGGTCAGCCGGCCGATATTGCCCAAAAGCAGGGTGTCGTCAGCGATCCCCAGCTTCTGGCGCGTGGCGGCCCGCTTTTCCGGCTTGAAAACGTAGCGTTCCCGGTCAATGCCGTTGTGGATGATTTTCACTCTGCCTTGGTCGCCGGGATTGAACAGCCAGTTAGCGGCTTCTTTTGAGCAGGCTGCCAGGTCGGTCGCGTACTTCGCGATCATGCGGCGCTCAAGATAAGCCACGCCCGGCAGCTTCTGGATGCCGTGAACTTCCCGCATCGCGTTGTGCGAGTGGATTATCACCTTTTTAACCCCGCACTGCCGCGCCACTTTGGCCACATCATAGCGGCTGAGCAGGTCCGTATCGATATGCACCACGTCATAATGGTGCTTGGTCAAAAAGTCACGCAGGACCTTCTCGCGGTTGCGGTGGCTGGTCAAGGATGAGCCCGACTGGTAGCGCAGCGGATAGATCCCGCAGCCTAAAGCCTTTACCGCGGCTTCTTTCTCAGGCACGCTTTTGTCTGGATCCAGCAAAACATAGTCAAATGCCACCCGGTCCTTTAAAGCCTTGATCCATTCGTATTCCACGGAACTGACCCCGTCGTAATAGAGCATTCCGCGCACAAACAGCACATGCAGCCTTTCACTCATTTGTCTTCTCCTAGGTCAAATTCAAACAGCGGGTGCTTTTCCCGCTTGGCAACCGGCGGCGGTGTCATGTAGTCCGGACCGTAAAGGCGGGTCATGTAGCTCTCGATTCCAGCCGGAATCTTGACCTCAATGCCTTCAAAAGTCCCTTCCGTCGCCTTGCACATGTTGTCGCGGGTGTCCATTTCCCCGAAGTAGTGCTTGCGGCCGCTTGGAATCGTCACGTACTTGGAATTGTCGTTCCGGCAGCCGGAGTAGACCTTGTAAGTCCAGCGGGCCGCGGTGTCCAGCGGAATAAAGCTGAAGAAGCGGCCGACCTTGTACTTTTTGCCAAAAGCCGCTCTGACTTCCGGCGTGTCCTGAATTTCCAAGAGCTTTGGCAGGTAGTCGTAAACCTTCCGGCAGCTGAGCAGGTAGCCTACGGCCAGGCTCCAGTAGCCTCTTAGCTTGCGGGCAAGGGCATTGTCCGGCGTGTTTTCCAAAACGAAAATGTCGATGCAGATCCCGCAGTTTTCCCTTGGCTCAGCCACGTCGTTGAAAGTCCGGTAGACCGTCCCCTTCTTGATAAAGCGGCTGGCAGCGGCGCCGTAGCCTGGCGTAAGTTCTGGGGCCAGCAGCTTGTAGTCAGCCCCCAGCTCCTTGTCAAAAATTTCCTTGAGCCGGTTGAAGTCTTTTCTGGGCATGTTGATGTCGATGTCATCATCCCAGGGAATAAAGCCGTGGTGTCTGATCGTCCCCAAGACTGAGCCCCCGCTCAGCGTGTAGTTGAGGCCATGCTTGGCACAGACGGCCATAAAGTCCTTGAGCATCCCCAGCAGGGTCTGCTTCAGCTTCTTCAAATCCTCGCCTTCAACGTAAACGACCTGGTCGCTGCCCCCAAAAGCATTCTTCTGGGCCGCGAAGCCGTCCTTGGTTCCTAATTTGCTCATGCTTAAAATTCCTTCTCAACGGCTTCCAGGGCAGCGGCAATGACCTGGTCCATGTTGTAGTACTTGTACTGGCCCAGACGCCCGCCGAAGATCACCTTGGCGTCTTCCTTGTCGGCCAGGTCCTTGTATTGGGCGTACAGGGAGTTGTTCCGTTCATTGTTGACCGGGTAGTAAGGCTCATCGCCCTGGTGCCAGTCAGCCGGGTATTCCCGGGTGACGATGGTCTTGTCCGGGTCCCCCTTGCCGAATTCAAAGTGCTTGTGTTCAATCACCCGGGTATACGGAGTTTCGGCATCGGTGTAGTTGATGACCGCGTTGCCCTGGTAGTTGCCGACGTTCTTTTCTTCAGTTTCAAAGCGCAGGGACCGGTATTCCAGTTCGCCCAAGCGGTAGTCAAAGAACTGGTCGATCGGGCCGGTGTAGACGACCTTGTCAAATTCTTGCAGGTATTCGTCCTTCTTGTCAAAGAAGTCAGTGTTCAGCTTGACCGTGATCTTGTCATCCTTGAGCAGGTTTTCCACCAGCTTGGTATAGCCGCCCTTAGGGATGCCCTGGTAGTCATCGTTAAAGTAGTTGTTGTCGTAGATCAGGCGGACTGGCAGGCGCTTGATGATGAAGGCCGGCAGTTCAGTTGCCTTTCTGCCCCATTGCTTTTCCGTGTAGCCCTTGATCAACTTTTCGTAGATGTCCCGGCCGATCAGGGAAATTGCCTGTTCTTCCAGGTTTTGCGGGGTCTTGCCGGCCATTTCCGCCCGCTGTTCGTTGATCTTGTCCATGGCTTCCTGCGGCGTCCGGACGCCCCACATTTCATTGAAGGTGTTCATGTTGAAAGGCAGGTTGTACATCTTGCCCTTGTAGTTGGCTACCGGACTGTTGGTGTAGCGATTGAATTCCGCGAACTGCTGGACATAGTTCCAGACTTCCTTGTTGGAAGTGTGGAAAATGTGGGCCCCGTACTGGTGGACCTGGATGCCGTCGATTTCCTTGGTGTAGATGTTGCCGGCAATATGGTCACGCTTTTCGATCACCGTGACCTTGTGGCCGCGCTTGGCGGCTTCGCGGGCAAACACAGCGCCAAAAAGCCCTGCCCCAACTACTAAATAATTAGCCATAATTCTCTCTCCTGTATCTTCCTTGTTGTCCTAAAAGTGAGTCTGCTTCTTGCCGATGCCAAGCTTGCGCTTGATCAGGTTGATCCCCTTGGTGAGCTTCTTTTCTCCGCCCAGCTGCCCCCAGGTCATTTCCGTGTAGTCCGGCTTGGTCGTGTAAAGCCAAACGTCCATCAGACGTTCGGAAATGTAGCCGTAGACTCTCTGGTCCTGCACCGAGTAGCCGGAAATGTCGATCTGGGCTTCCAGCTTATTCAAAACGCCAAAGATGAATTCACAGTAAGCGTCAAACTGGGCCTTCTTCATGACGAACATGTTAAACATGTGGGCGCTGCGCCGCTTCATCATCATGTCAAAAGCCGGCAGATAGTCTGGATAGTCTTTGGCCAGAATCTCCCTGGTCTTGTCCAGTGGCTCTGCCGGATGGGCGTGCACGTAATGGTCGTAGTTGCTTTCGATATAGTAGTTCCGCTTTGTGGGAAGGATCACGTCATGCTTTTCCAGCAGCTTGACGTAATCGGCTTCCTTGGCCACGTTTTCCAGGGTGAAAGGCTTTTTTACATAAAAATAGCGTCGATAATGGACCAGGCCCACAGCATCAACGTCTTTTAAATTCTTCCACGCCCAGTAAATCCCCGTCAGTTCGTTGTAGAAAGGATTCTTGGCCGAAATGTTTTCGCCCTCGTCATCGCGCTGGTAGGCGATTCCCGGCTTGTAGTTCTTGACGGCGCCGACCAGAACCGGCAGATAGACCGGGTCTGCCGGCATCGGGAACTCCTTGTGGGCCGCAACTAATACTTTAACCTTCATTTGCTCGCAAACTCCCCCATTCTAGTAGGCGCCTTCTTTTTTGAAAATGCTGACGATGGTCTTGAAGAAAATTGAGATGTCGTAGCCCAAAGACACGTGGTCCACGTATTCCAGCTCAACGTCGCAGCGCTCAGGATAGCCGATGTTGCTGCGGCCGGTTGCCTGCCACAAGCCCATGGCACCAGGCTTGACGGACAGGAACTTGTCGACCCGGTCGCCGTATTCTTCCAGCTCCTTCTCCACCACTGGCCGCGGGCCGATGATGCTCATGTCGCCTTTCAGAATGTTGAGGAACTGCGGCAATTCGTCAACCGAAGTCCGCCGCATCCAGCGGCCGATCGGAGTAATCCGCGGGTCTTCTTCCGCCAGCAGCTTGTAGTCGTTGGCCACGTACTTGGCGTAAAGATCGAGGTCACTCTTCAAGACTTCTTCGGCATCCATCCTCATCGAGCGGAATTTGTACATTTTAAAAGGCTTGCCGTACTGACCGATCCGGGTCTGGGCAAAAAAGGCCGATCCCCCGTCACGGCTCTTGATGATGATGGCCAGGATCAAGAAAACCGGAGAGAAAAGGATCAAAGCCAGCAGGCTGCCGACAATATCCAAGAATCTTTTTAAATACTTGTAGGCGCCCAAGTTATTCTTGTAATTGGACGATTTCTCTTCTTTATTCATTTATTACCTGTACAACTTAATAACTAAACTATTTTGGCGGCCTCACGCCGGCAAAAACGCATATGGTTCAGCATAATGTGCTAAAGGTACTACTAAACGCATTGTACCCAAGTATAACATCTTTTCCATGTATTGTGCACCGTCAATAGCGAACCGCGGCCATAAACAAAAATGCTGGACGCTTGCATCCAGCATTTCAAAATATTTACTGAACCGTCTTGGTCTTAAGGCCCAGAGCCTTTCTGATCAGGTTGCTGATTCTCTGGCGCTCGGCCGTAGATACCTTCTGGTAGGAGACGCCGTCTTCCATGAAGCCGGTGCCGTGCGTGTAGTCGGTTACGACATTCTTCGTGGCCGATACATATGAAGTGGCCATGGAAGTCAGGTCACTGAAAGTCAAGTCGGTTTGAACCTGCTTGGACAATGATGAAACAAAGCTGGTATTCAGCAGGGTCTTGGCTGACTCAGCCTTCTTGACGAGGGCCTGCAGCACTTGCCGCTGCCGCTTCTGGCGGCCATAGTCGCCTTCAGGGTCATCGTAGCGCATCCGGCTGTAAGCCAGGGCCTTGGCCCCGTCCATGTGGGTCTTTTGTCCCTTGGTGAAGGTGTAGCCTTCATAGCTGAAGCTCAGGATCGGGGCGATGTCAATCCCGCCGACCTTGTTCACGATGGTCTTAAGGCCGCCCATGTTGACCAGAACGTAGGCGTTGATCGGAATGTTGAAGTACTTCTTCAGCACCTTGGCCAGCTCGCCGGCATTGCCGTACGCGTAAGCCGCGTTCAGCTTGGAAGGTGAGTATTCCGGATAATCAGGCAGGTTGACCTGAATGTCACGCTCGAAGCTGACAAGGGTGGTCTTCTTGGTCTTCGGGTTGAGGACCACGACCATAATTGAGTCGGTCCGGCCCTTGTAGGTTCTGCCTAAAGCCCCGGTGTCCGTCCCCATCAGCAAAATCGCGATCGGCTTCTTGTTGCTGATGACGGAATTCTTGCTCCCGTTTTCGGCACTGGTAATGCCGCCGGACCGGTAAGCGTTGTTGGCAGCGTTCTTGACAGTGCTGTATTCATGCCAGGCAAAGCCTGCCAAGCCAATAACGATGACCCCCACGACGGCCCAGAAGATCCGCCAAAACTTGTTGCGCTTCTTGCGCTTCTCTGTTCTTGTGTTTAATTTTTTCTCATTCACAACTCTTCACCCAATATCCAATCTTTAGAATAGATGTAATAGTTTTATTATATATAAAAAATCCAGTCTGCACCATCCAAATTGACATTCTTCCGTTTTAAGACGTGTACTTAAATGCCAGCCGCCTTTTTCAACCACAGCAAAATGTTTCGCAAGGCAAATTTCTTGACTGCCAATACTTCAATTTTATCAGATCTTCCCGGCATTTGAAGCTGATTGACCAAAATGCAAAAAAGGGCAAACTGAACAGTTTAGCCCTTCTGCATTTTTTAGTAGCCGGCACCGGTGTTTTGGCCGTTGCCAGTTGAGCCGCCTGGAGCGTTCGCGCCGGCGCCAGTGTTGGCATTCGTGCCCGCACCAGGTCCAGCGTTTGAGCCGCCGGCAGTGCCGGAGCCGG
>NZ_BOCG01000703.1 GCF_016587775.1 Lactobacillus nasalidis
GGTGGAAGCTGCCCAGGACGCCGGCTACCGGCACATCGATACCGCGGCGGCTTACGGCAATGAAGCCAGCGTGGGCCGGGCCATCAAGAAGAGCGGGATCAAGCGCGCGGACTTGTTCGTGACCAGCAAGCTCTTCAATGATTCCCACAGCTACGAGGGGGCAAAAAAGGCGATCGATGCCAGCCTGCTGAAGCTGGACACTGACTACCTGGACCTGTATCTGATCCACTGGCCAAATCCAGTGGCCATCAGGGACCACTGGGAAGAGGGCAACGCTGAAGCCTGGCGGGCCATGGAAGAGGCGGTCCGGGCCGGCAAGATCCGGGCGATCGGGATCTCCAACTTCCGCCGCCACCACATTGAAGCCCTTTTGAAGACGGCGGAAATCAAGCCGGTGGTCAACCAGATCTGCCTGAACCCGAATGACCTGCAGGAAGAAGTCACGGCGGCCAACAAGGAATACGGCCTTTTGAGCGAGGCCTACAGTCCGCTGGGCACGGGCGGACTTCTGGGCAACGAGACCATCAAGGCAGTCGGGGCCAAATACGGCAAGTCCAGCGCCCAGGTGCTGATCCGCTGGTCTCTGCAGCACGGCTTCCTGCCGCTGCCGAAGTCGGTTCACCCGGACTACATCAAGGCCAATGCTGACGTCTTCGACTTTGAACTGGCTGACGACGACATGGCCAAGCTGGACGGCCTGCAGGGAATCGGCCAGCCAGTCCTGGATCCGGAC
>NZ_BOCG01000704.1 GCF_016587775.1 Lactobacillus nasalidis
CTTCTTGTAGGCAGCCTTGTTCATGAAGACGTAGTGGCCAATGTACATTTCGCAGATGCCGGTCACCTTGATCTTGTGCCAGCTGCCGTCGCTGTCTTTCAGCTTGATGTAGCTGCCGACTTTGGCCCCGAGCAGCTTGGCCAGCTTCTCGGAAATGACCGCGCCGTCGTCTTTTAGGGTCAGCTTCTTGCCGCTGGCGCGGCTGTTCAGGCTGATGTAGCCGGACAAGGCCTGGCTGGAGGAAGGAACGATCAAAGAAATGCTCTGGTCGCTCTTGTCCTGGCCCGCTTTCTTGGTCAGCTGCTCATAGCGGACAGCCGTATGCTTTTTAACCGCGCTGCTGGAGAGGGAATCGTCCAGCTTGCTCTGCTGCTTGGAGGTCAGGGCGTTCTTTTTAACCGCGATCAAGTCGTAAGTGATGATCCGGCTGTATTCGACCTGGCTGATCCCGCTTAAGGAGTCCTGGATCCCAAAGCCCATGACCAGCAGCCCGCAGCAGCCGGCGACGCCAAAGATGGTCATGAAGGCCCGGCTCTTGTAGCGGAAGAGGTTGCGCATGGTTACCTTGTAGTTGAAGCTCATCCGGCTCCACAGGGGCTTGAAGCGCTCAAGGAGGATGCGGGATCCGTTCTTTGGCGGCTTAGGCAATAGCAGTGAGGCCGGCTTGTCCGCCAAATCGCGCTTTAATACGAACAGGGCGGCACCGGTGGTGCAGGCCAGGGCAATGACGATGGTCAAGGCCAGAATCTTCCAGTTGAAGAGCAGCTGGCAGTTGCTGATGGTGGAGTTGGCCGCGTAGGCTTCAAAGATCAATTTCGGCAGGAAAGTGTAGCCGCCCGCAGCGCCGATGCCGACGCCGAGCAGGCTGGCAGAAGCCGAGAAGAGGACAAACTTCAAAGACAGGTCCCGGTTGGAGTAGCCCAGGGCCTTGAAGGTCCCGATGCTGATCCGTTCTTCTTCGACAAAGCGGGTCATGGTGGTCAAAGAGACCAGGGCCGCGATGGCAAAGAGCAGGACCGGGAAGACGTTGGCCAGGATGTCGACTCTTTCAGAGTTGGACTGGAAGATCGCGTAGCCCGGGTTGGCTGACCGGTCGCTGACGGTGTAGCTGACCTTGCCGGTCTGGGCCAGGGTCTGCTTGGCCTTTTTCAGCTGCTTTTCCTGTTTTGCCAGTTGACTGGCCTGGCTGGCCAGCCGCTTTTGCTGCTGCTTGACCAGGGCCTGGCTGGCTGCCGGAGCGGCAGCTGC
>NZ_BOCG01000705.1 GCF_016587775.1 Lactobacillus nasalidis
CAAGTCGTCCTTTTGCATAACAGCAAAAGGACGGCTTTTTTTAGCAAGAAAAGGTGATAATAATGAGGCGCAAGAGCGAGTCAGATTAAAAGCAAGTTAGAATTCAAGAGGAGAATATATAAATGAACATCGACAAGAGCAAGATCAAGAAAATCGTTTTGGCATACAGCGGCGGCTTGGACACTTCCGTAATCATTCCTTGGCTGAAGGAACACTACAACAACCCGGAAATCATCGCGGTTTCCGCCAACGTCGGCCAAGGCGAAGAACTGGACGGGCTGGAAGAAAAAGCCAAGAACTCCGGGGCAGCCAAGCTGGTTGTGGCCAACCTGGAAGATGAATATGTCAACGACTATCTGCTGCCATGCTTGAAAGCAGATGCCAAGTACGAAGGCTACCTGCTGGGCACGGCCAACGCTCGTCCTTTGATTGCCAAGGCTTTGGCTGAAGTCGCAATCAAGGAAGGCGCGGACGCGATTGCTCACGGGGCAACCGGCAAGGGCAACGACCAGGTTCGTTTTGAACTGGGGATCAAGCACTTTGCCCCGGACATGCCGATCATTGCTCCTTGGCGTGAATGGGAACTGGTGTCAAGAGAAGATGAAATCGAGTATGCCGCTGCCCACCACGTGCCGCTGCGGATCAGCAAGGAAACCAACTACTCCAAGGACAAGAACCTCTGGCACCTCAGCCATGAAGGGCTGGACCTGGAAGACCCGAGTCTGGAGCCGACTTACGAAAAGCCGGGCTTTTTGGAAATGGGCGTCTCACCTCTGGACGCGCCAGACAAGCCAACCTACCTGCACCTGGACTTTGAAAAGGGCGTGCCGGTGGCACTTGACGGTGAAAAGCTGCCTTTAAAGGAAATCTTGGAAAAGCTGAACAAGCTGGGCGGTGAAAACGGGATTGGCCTCCTGGACCTGGTAGAAAACCGTCTGGTGGGGATGAAGTCAAGAGGGGTTTATGAAACTCCAGGCGGCAGCATTCTCTACTTCGCGCATGAATACCTGGAAACCATTACCTTGGACAAGCAGGTGCAGCACAAGAAGTCTGAGCTGGCAATTACTTACGGGGAACTGGTTTATGACGGCCAGTGGTTCACTCCTTTAAGAGAGGCTCTGGCGGCTTTTGTCGACAAGACCCAGGAATGCGTGACCGGGAGCGTGAAGCTGAAGCTTTACAAGGGCAACATTATCAAGGCTGGGGTAACTTCGCCAAACAGCCTGTATTCAACCGACCTGGCAACTTTTGACGAATCTGATTACGACCAGGCAGAAGCAGCGGGCTTCATTGACCTGTTCGGCCTGCCGATTCAAGTACAAGCCAAGCTTGACGCACAAAAATAGGACGAAGTTTTTTAGATTGGGTGATTGTGATGAAAAAAATGTGGGCCGGCAGAACTTCCGGTAAAACTGACCAGATCGCGGACGACTTCAATTCGTCGATCCGTTTTGACCAAAGAATGTATCCGGAAGACATCGCGGGCTCCATTGCCCATGCCAAAATGCTGGCCAAACAAGGGATCATTCCTGAGGAAGCCAGCGGCAAAATCATTGCCGGCTTAGAGGGCATTTTGGCAGATTTGAACAGCGGCAAGCTGGAAATCGATCCGGCTGCCGAAGACATTCATATGTTCATTGAAGAGACCTTGACTGAGCGGATCGGGCAGGACGGGAAAATGCTGCACACGGCCCGGTCAAGAAACGACCAGGTGGCCTTGGACATCCGCCTTTACATGCGGGAGGAAAACGGGCAGATCAAGCAGCTTTTAAAGCAGCTGGTCGAAGCCCTTTGCGACCAGGCCGAGAAGTACAAGGGCAGCTTGATGCCGGGCTACACCCACTTGCAGCGGGCCCAGCCGGTGACTTTTGGCCACCAGCTGATGGCATATGCTTACATGTTCATGCGGGATCTGGACCGGCTGGGGCAGATGGAAGAGCGGATGAACTATTCCCCGATCGGCAGCTGTGCCTTGGCGGGGACGACCTACCCGATCGACCGGGTGTATGAAGCTGAGCTTTTGGGCTTCAAGGCACCGGTGGCCAACAGTTTGGACGGGGTTAGCGACCGGGACCACGTGGTGGAAGACTTGAGCGATTTGGCGCTGGTGATGATGCACTTGTCGCGTTTGAGTGAGGAACTGATTCTGTGGTCATCTTGGGAATTCCACTTTGTCCGTCTGGCTGATGCCTACACGACTGGATCTTCCATCATGCCGCAAAAGAAGAATCCGGACATGGCTGAACTGGCCCGGGGCAAGACCGGCCGGGTCTATGGGGACTTGATGGCGATCTTGACTACCTTGAAGGGACTGCCGCTGGCCTACAACAAGGACATGCAGGAAGACAAGGAAGCCCTGTTTGACGCCATCGACAATGTTGAACTGTGTCTGGAGACTTTTATCCCGATGATCAAGACTCTGGAGGCCAATGAAAAGGCGATGCACCAGGCGGCACAAAAGGGCTTCATCAATGCCACGGACCTGGCGGACTACTTGACTAAGAAGGGGATGCCGTTCAGAGATGCCTACCATATTTCCGGGCAATTGGTGGCCTTGTGCATTGACCAGGACACGGTTTTGGAAGACCTGCCGCTGGCAACTTACAAGGGTTACAGTGACTTGTTTGATGAGGACTTGTATCAAGCGATTGACCTGCACAACTGCCTGGCCAAGCGGACTTCTTTAGGGGGACCAACGCCGGAGTCGGTTCAAAAGCAGGTTGACGAGGTCAGAGGCAAATTGGCCTTAGAAAATTAGGATTGATTGTTTTAAAGCCAGGGCAAGCCAGCCCTGGCTTTTTGGCGTCTTCTGTTTTAAAAATGGCGTCTTTTGATCTTCTAAAATTTTTCTCCAGCGGCTATACTTAGGCTAATCATTAAGTGATTAGGAAGGTAAGAACATGAACCACTTTATTTTGGACGGCCGCTATGAAGATTTGCTGGAACATTACGGAATTGACGCGCAGGAAGTTCTGAAAAAGGCCGGGCTGCCGGAAGTTCTTTTCAAAAGAAAGCACCCGGCGATGACGGAGCAAGAGTACTACGACTTTATGGCAGCCGTGGGTGATCTGGCCAAGGATCCTTTTCTGCCGGTCAAGCTGGCCAGCTCTGACCAGATCGAGTCTTTTTCACCGCCGATTTTTGCGGCCTACTGCAGCCGGAACGGGCGGGTTTTCATCAGCCGATTGGCCCAGTATAAAAAACTGATCGGGCCGAT
>NZ_BOCG01000706.1 GCF_016587775.1 Lactobacillus nasalidis
CTACTACGCCGGGGTCAAGCAGGTCTTGAACCAGCCCGGCCAGTTCCCGGGGATCATCGGGGCCGTTGGGGAACTGCTGACCTTCCCGGCTGAACTGGAGGCGGCGATGACGACCGCCCTTGGCGGTAGCGTGCAGAGTCTGGTTGCCCAGGACCGCCTGGCGGCCAAGCAGGCCATCCAGCAGCTCAAGGTCCGCCGCTTGGGCCGGGCTACCTTTTTGCCGCTGGACGCCTTGAGATACCGAACGGTTCCGGCGTCAACCAGGCAGTCTCTGCAGCGCTTTGCCGGCTTTCAGGGCCTGGCCAGCGAGCTGGTTGAAGCCAAGGGAGAAACGGATATTTCCGAGGCTATTCAGTACTTGCTGGGCAGCATCATTATTGTCGACAACATGGATACCGCGCTGGCAGTTTCCCGGCAGATCGGCCACTACCGGGTCGTAACCCTGGACGGGGACGTGATCAGCCCGGGCGGGGCCATGACTGGCGGGGCGCGCAACCAGCGCAGCAATTCCCCGCTGCAGACGACGGCTGAGATCAACAAGACGACCGAAATGATCAAGCGGCTGGAAGAAGAGTTCCATGACAAGGAAGACAAGCTGGCTTCTTTGGAGCAGGCCGTCAAGGAAAAGCAGGACCAGCATGACCGGGTCAGCCGGGACTTGCAGGCTCTGCAGCAGGATTTAAGCGCGGCCGTTTTGACCTTCCAGAGCCAGGAAAAAGAAGTCAAGCGCTTGGAAAGCGCGGTGCACTTGTACCAAGAGCAGCAGGCTGAACAGGAAAGCTACCTGGCTGGACTGAAAGACAAGCAGCAGGCCCAGCAGGCAGAAAAAGCCCGGCTGGCCGACCTGGCTGACCAGCAAAAAGCCGGTCTGGCCGACCTGCAGGACACGATCCAGAATTATACCGACATGAATCAGGACGTGCAGGACAAGCTGGCAGAACTTGATCCGCAGCTGGCTGTTCTGGCCAACAAGCAGGAAAACCTGCGCTCGCGGATGAACGAGCGTGAGCGGCAGAAGGCAAGCAGCCAGAAACAGATCGCGCAGCTGCAGGCCAAGTTGACTGACCTGGCCAATTCCAGCCAGTTGTCAGCCAGCAAGAAGGAGGAGCTGAGTCTTGAGCAAGACCGCCTCCAAGCCCAGCAAAAAGACAAGCAGGCGGCTTTGGACCAGGCCAGCCAGCTGTTGGGCCAGCTGAACGGGCAGATCAACCAGCTGGAAGCAGTAGCCACCAGGAACTACGATTTGAGAAAAGACGCGGCTGGTGAGCAGGAAGAGTACTCGGTCAAACTGGCCACGATCAAGGGCCAGCTCAAGCAGCACCTGGACAGTTTACGAGACGACTACTCGCTGACTTATGAAGCCGCCCTGGCCCAGGCCAAGGTGGAAAACACCGCCGAAAACCAGCAGCAGCTGCGCCGCAGCGTCAAGCTGCACCAGATGTCGCTTGACGACATTGGTCCGGTCAACCTCGGCGCGATTGATGAGTACAAAGAGGTCAAAGAGCGTTATGACTTTTTGAACGGACAGCAAAACGACCTGCTTGAAGCCAGAAGCAACCTGCAGAAATCGATGGACGAGCTGGACCAGGAAGTCAAGGACCGCTTTGGCCAAACCTTCCAGAAGATCGCTGCCTCCTTCAGCAGGCTTTTCCCGCTTGTTTTCGGCGGCGGCAATGCGCGCCTGGCGCTGACAGAACCGGACGATTTGCTGGAAAGCGGGGTGGAGATCATCGCCCAGCCGCCGGGCAAGAAGCTGCAGCGCTTAAGCCTCCTGTCAGGGGG
>NZ_BOCG01000707.1 GCF_016587775.1 Lactobacillus nasalidis
GCCGGCATCCCCCACCAAATGATGGTCAAGTCCATTGCCTAAGCAGCCGCAAGGCTGCTTTTTTCATGCAAAAAACTGCCCCGGGAAAATCCCGGGGCAGCCTAGAGAAATTATAAGTTAGTAAAGAAAGTTTAAGTTAATAGAGGAGTAAAAGTAAAAGATTTGGATTATAGAGTAGATATGGTAAAAATCACTACGCTGGCGCCAGGAAATCAGTTGAACTCGATTTCCTGGGCATCGTCTCCCGCCTCTACAGGGCGAGGGTCAACGTCCTTGACTTCTTTAAGCAGGTCCATGTTGGTGTAGACCACCATGACCGTGTTGTCCAGGCCATGGTCGGCAACTGCCTGGATGTCCATCGTGGCCAGTTTGTCGCCGGCCTTGACCGGAGCATTCTGCTCCACGAAGAGTTCAAACGGCTCGCCCTTCAGCTCAACCGTGTCGATCCCCAGGTGGATCAAAACCTCAAGCCCCTCGGCCGTCTTGATCCCGATGGCGTGCTTGGTCGGAAACAGGGTCGTGATCGTTCCGGAAACCGGAGCAACTACTTCCTGGCCGGTCGGCTTGACCGCGAAACCGTCGCCCAGCATCTTTTGGGAGAAAACATCATCGCTGACTTCGGTAATCGGGATCAGGTCTCCCTTGATCGGGGCCTTGACTTCATGGCCCTTGCTCTTGGACTTTTTAAAGAAATTAAACATGAATATCAACCTTTCACCGCTCTAAAGGCGAGAACTACATAGAATACAAAGCAAATTACAAACAACGAAGCAATTAAGTAGGTTAAGGACAGCAGCTGGCTTGGCTTGACCTTGCTCTCATCGGGCAGGTCTGCTCCCCGCCGCAGGGCAAAAATCGCGAAAAGCAGGCAGAACCAGTTGCCGACAATCAGCTGCGTCCACAGCTGCAGCTTCATGAACTTCATGTACTGGCGCCGGTCGGCCAAAAGCGCGCCGCCGTCAATCCAGCACAGGTAGCCAAGCAGGAAGTCGCCGGCAGCCAC
>NZ_BOCG01000708.1 GCF_016587775.1 Lactobacillus nasalidis
ATCTGAGGCGCTGTTGGGATACTACCCTTGCTTGACGGATGCTCTAACTCAGGCGTGTAAACCAGGCCGAGGACAGTGTTTGACGGGCAGTTTGACTGGGGCGGTCGCCTCCTAAAGTGTAACGGAGGCGCCCAAAGGTTCCCTCAGAATGGTTGGAAATCATTCGCAGAGTGTAAAGGTAAAAGGGAGCTTGACTGCGAGAGAGAC
>NZ_BOCG01000709.1 GCF_016587775.1 Lactobacillus nasalidis
CCACGACGGTCTTGATGCCAGGCAGCTGCCGGCGGCGGTTGGCGATCGGCACGCGCAGCTTGATGATCAAGTCGCGGATGGCCCGCTCAGTAGCCTGCGTGTCCTTGCTCTGCGTCGGCATTTCTGGCAGGTCGATCAGCTGGTGGGAGTTGGGCGCGTACAAGCCCAGGGAAACGCGGTGGTTTTCCCGCTCGATCTGGTACTGGGCCTTGGCCCGGTAGTGCCACTGGTCCGGAGCCGGGATGGTCTTCTTGATCTTGTAGTTCTTGTAGCCGCGTGGCCGGTACTTTTCCAGAGCCGCGATCAGGTTGTCCCGCTTGAAGGCCAGCTGGCCTTCATAAGACAGGTGGGCCAGCTCCAGGCCGCCGATTCTCGGGTCAACGCCGGCCGGGAAGGCGACGCGGTCGGGACTGGCTTCCTTGATCCGCACCAGCTCGGCTTCAAGATACTGCGGGTGGTCCTTGACGATCTTGGCAACGACTACTTCGCCTGGCAGGGCGCCGGGGATGAAGATGATCTTGCGCTTGTAGTAGCCGATCCCTTCCCCGTTGATGCCGAGGCGCTTAATGGTAATGATGACGTGCCGCTCTTTTTGACCGGCCTTGGAAAAATTTTTCTTTTGCATGTGAGCCTTCTTCTTTGCTTGTTCTTTCTACAATAATAAAACTGGAACTTTTTGACATATTATTATACCGAGCTTTTTAAAAGCCGCGCAAGTTTTTCGCAGCTTTTGTGACAATTTGCTAAGATAGATGTTGGCGACACTGCGCAGCAAGGGAGGAAAAACATGGCGATTATTACAAAAGTTAGTGCACAAAAGCGGCCGGGGCGCTACAATATTTTCTTGGACCAGGAGTACGCTTTTTCCGTCAGCGAGAAGACGCTGGCGGAATTCGTCCTGCTCAAGGGCCAGGAGCTCGGCCCGCAGAAAATCGCGGAAATCGAGGAATACGAACTCGCCGCCCGGGCCAGCGAACTGGCGGCCAAGTACCTTTCCTACCAGCCGCGGACGGTCAAAGAGGTGACTGACTATCTCAGCCAGCACGAGATTTCCCGCCCGGCAGCCCGGCAGGCGGTGGCTGAACTGGTCGACCTGGGCTATTTGGACGATGCGTCCTATGCCAGACTGTTCGTCAAAAACGACCTGCACGTGGGCAAAAACGGCCCCACAGCCGTCAGCCGGGACTTGAAGCGCAAGGGAGTCGACGACGACTTGATCGAAGCTGCCTTGGCGGAAGTGAGCGAAGAAGACTGGGCCGAAGTCGGCAAGCGCCTGGTCAAGTCGCTGTTGGGCCAGCAGGGGAAGATTGCCAAAAAAGAGCTTGACCGCAAGATGCAGGCCAAGCTGCTCAGCCACGGCTTCTCCAGCTCCCTGGCCCAGGCCGTGACCCAGGAGCTGTCCCCGGAAGCTGACGAAGAGCAGGAGCAAGCCGCCCTGGCCAAGCAGGGCCTCAAGGCCTACAAGCGCTTCAAGCGCTACGAGCCCGCCCAGCGCCAGCAGAAGATGCGGCAATATCTTTACAGCCACGGTTTTTCCGGGGATGAGATCAGTGCCTTTTTGGCCGGGGAGATCATTCCCTTGGAGGAACTGGAAGAATATTAAGTGCAGAAAAACAGAAAACACAGAATAGAAAGAAGCAGGAAGATGCAGACAGAAATCAATGAACTGACATTTATCGGCAAGGCTTTTCCCGACCGGATGATGGACGCAAACGGGACTTTCGCTGCCAGCAACCAGGAATTAGAAGAAGATCCGGCCTTCCAAAAGTTCGTCCAAGAGGCGGGAGTGGGCAATCAGCGGGCCTCGCTGATCGTTTTCGGGCCGGAAAACTTCATGTACTGGTACGGGGTGCTTGCCCCTCAAGCCAGCGCGCCGGCCGGTCTGCTCAAGTTTGCCCTGCCGCAGGCCCGGGTTTTCCAGAAGGAAGAAACGGCCAACGCGGCTTACTTTGACCTGCCGCTGAATTTCGAGCTGCCCCGTTTTCTGGACGAAGCCGGTGACCTGGGCAGCGACTTCCAGCTCCGGCTTGAGGAGAACTCCAACCCTTACATCCTGCGCCAGCTGGATTTGGACAGTAAAAAACTGACCAAGAGCCTTTACCTCCCGGTCAGTCAGAATTAAGATTTGATTTCGGCGTCGATGGCCAGATTGTCGTATTCGATGTAAGCTCCCAGACAAGTGGAGATGAACATGATCAAGATGACGAAGCCCATCGAGGTGCCGACGATCCATTCAAGCGGCAACAGCAGCCGGACCACGATCGTGGCCAGGGTGCACAAGACCAGGTCCAGCAGGAAGTTGGCGGCCTGCAAGACCGGCCGGCGGCGGATGCTGAAGAAGCGGAGAATCTGCTGCAGGAAGCTGGCATAGATGTCTCCGGCCAGCAGGTTCAGCGGCCGCTGGATCGTTGCCTTGACGGCCAGCATGATGATGGCCCCGACGAAGGCCCCCACGGCAGTTCTCAAGGGATCAGTCGAGTGCAGGACCAAGGCGTTGTAGCCAATGCCGATGATGGCTAAGCTGCAGATGTAGGGGATCAAGAGCAGGAAGACGAAGACTAACATAATGCGGCGCATTTTCATGGTAAAACACCTCTTTCTACAGGGGTATTTTATCATATTCTGTTAAGGTCATATGCTATAATGTAAATATTTAAGGATTTTACGAAAGAGAGTTAGAAAAATGACTAGCGACCCTGCGACCGGCAGCCTGTTTGACAGATTGAAAAATCACTTTGCCAGCAACGAAGAAAGCGGCAAAGACGAGCTGCAGGCGGAAATTGACCAGCTGCATGCCAGCAACGTTTTGACCGACACCGAGTATTCAATGATCGAGGGCAGCATGAGCTTCCACGACAAGGTAGCGCGTGAAGTGATGGTGCCGCGGACAGATGCGTTCATGATCGACATTGAGGATGACCTGGAAGAAAACCTGGACGACATCCTCCACCAGCCATATTCAAGAGTTCCCGTCTACCGCCAGGACAAGGACCAGATCGTGGGCGTCATCCATATCCGCACCATTCTTAGGGAGGCCCGCAAGCGCGGCTTTGACCAGCTGACTTACGACACCCTGATCTCCCCGCCCCTGTTTGCCCCGGAAACGATCGAACTGGACGACCTGCTGGTGCAGATGCAGACCAGCCAGCAGCAGCTGGCGATTTTGACCGATGAATACGGCGGGGTGACCGGTCTGGCCAGCATCGAGGACCTGATCGAGGAAATCGTCGGCGACATCGACGACGAGGTCGACAAGGCCGAAATCCTGGTCCGGCAGCTGAACGACCGGCAATTCGTCATCTACGGGAAGATGCCTTTGACGGACTTCAACGACCGTTTTGGCACTGACCTGGAAATGGAAGACGTCGACACCCTGGCCGGCTACATGATTACCAAGCTGGGCGTGATCCCGGGCAGAGGGGAACAGCTGGAAGTGCCGCTGGAAAACGGAATGGTCTTGACGACCCGGAGAATGCGGGGGTCCCGGCTCTTGACGGTCTTATTGACTCTGCCAGAAGAAAACAACGAGGAAGAAACTGAAGAATAATGAACAAAGAACTTTTAGACAAGGTAAACAAGCGGCGGACTTTTGCGATCATTTCCCACCCCGACGCCGGTAAAACCACGATTACCGAGCAGATGCTGCTCTTGGGTGGGGTCATCCGCAGCGCCGGGACGGTCAAGGCCCGCAAGACCGGGAATTACGCCACCAGTGACTGGATGGAAATCGAAAAGAAGCGTGGGATCTCCGTTACTTCATCCGTGATGCAGTTTGAATACCAGGGCAAGCGGATCAACATCCTGGACACTCCCGGCCACCAGGACTTCTCTGAAGACACCTACCGGACTTTGATGGCGGTCGACGCCGCGGTCATGGTTATCGACTCGGCTCGCGGGATCGAGCCGCAGACCAAGAAGCTGTTCAAGGTCGTGCGGCAAAGAGGCATCCCGGTCTTCACCTTCATGAACAAGCTGGACCGGGACGGCAGAGAGCCTTTGGACCTGGTTGCTGAACTGGAAGACGTCCTGGGCATTGAAGGCGTGGCCATGAACTGGCCGATCGGGATGGGGCAGAGCCTGCTGGGCCTGTACGACATTGCCAACCAGCGCGTTGAACTCTACCACCCTGAAGAAGGGCAGGACCGCTTCGTGGCCCTGGAAGACGGGAAGGCTCCGGCCGGCAGCCCGCTGGCTGACGATCCGCAGTTTGAGGAAACCCTGGGCGAAATCGAACTTTTGGAAGGGGCAGGGGCTGCTTTTGACCGCGACCTGGTTTTGGCCGGCGAGCAGACTCCGGTCTTCTTCGGGTCAGCTCTGACCAACTTCGGCGTTGAAACCTTCCTGGAACAGTTCGTTGACCTGGCCCCGGCTCCGGGCAGCCACAAGGTCAACGGCGACGAAGACCTGGCCCCGGACGACGATGAATTCTCCGGCTTTGTCTTCAAGATCCAGGCCAACATGAACCCGCAGCACCGGGACCGGATCGCCTTTGTCCGCGTCTGCAGCGGCGAATTCAGCAAGGGCCTGGACGTTACCCTGGCCAGAACCGGGAAGCCGGTCCGCCTGAACAACGCCGTCGAATTTGAATCCAGTGCCCGGGTGCAGGTTTCTGAAGCCGTGGCCGGGGACATTGTCGGCCTTTATGACACTGGCAACTTCCAGATCGGCGACTCCATTTACGCCGGCAAGCGCAAGCTGGAATTCCCGCCGCTGCCGGAATTTACTCCGGAACTGTTCATGCGGGTTTCCCCGAAGAACGTCATGAAGCAGAAGTCCTTCCACAAGGGGATGAACCAGCTGGTTCAAGAAGGGGCCGTTCAGCTCTACCGCAACTACCAGACTGAAGACTACATCCTGGGCGCGGTCGGCCAGCTGCAGTTTGAAGTCTTCCAGTATCGGATGAAGAACGAATACAATTCCGAAGTCGAAATGACTTCAATCGGCCACCGGGTGGCCCGCTGGATCAATCCGGACCAGCTGGACCCGAAGATGTCCTCCAGCCGGAACCTGCTGGTCAAGGACCGCTTCGGCAACCCGCTCTTCCTCTTTGAGAACGCCTTTGCTGAGCGCTGGTTCCATGACAAGTACCCAGACGTTGAACTGACTGAAAAACTTTAACAAAAAAACGATGCCTTACGGCATCGTTTTTCTTTTTTCTTTTGGCCTGACTGGCTGCTTTTGTCAGCATTCGCTCATTTCTTTTTTGCCCTTTGGCAAAAAGTAGTATACGAGATCAATAACGGATTGGGCAAACATCACTCCGGCCATCCAGTACATGGCCATCATCATCTTGTCTGTAAAAGTGTAGAAGACGACGATGCCATACATCAAGACCCACAGAATTTTCAAGTAAAGGTTGTTGTTCATCATAGCTCTAATCCCCCCAATGATTCTTAGTGATGGCTGGCGCCGCTGGTAGCGTCATGATGGCTGGCGCCAGATGAAGCGTCGTGGCCCGCGTGGCCGGCTCTTGAAGCTGCAGTGACGGCTTCAACCAAGCGGCGGCTGGTTGAAGCTTCAGCCGCGTGGAAGCAGGCGCCCATGTCCATGTCTTCGACGTCCATGCCTGGCATGAAGACTTCGCCAGGTTCAACGCCCATTTCTTCAGCAAAGGCGTTGGTGATGGTTTCCATGTCCATCAGCTTGTAGGTCTTGTCTGGCTCCTTCGGGTCCACGATCTGGATCTGGGCCATCATGCCGGCATCCTCGTGTTCGATGATGTGGCAGTGGTACATGAAGACGCCGGCGTTTTGGAAGTAGACCTTCAAGCGGACAGTTTCGCCAGGACCGACTTCAACAGTGTCCTTGTAGACGTTGATTTCGTTCGGGTTCGGCTTCTTCCCGTCGCGGGAAACGACCAGGAAGTGGGCCCCGTGAATATGGAAGGGGTGCAGCATCCCGGAAGCAGAGTTGTTGGTGTTGGTTACGTCCCAGTATTCAACCGAGTTCAAGGTCTGCTTCATGTCGATTCTTTCCATGGAGAAGCGCAGGCCGTTGATCTTGTCGTGGTCGTCCATGGTCACGTGGCGGACCGGGGCTTCGCTGTTTACGGCCGGGTCATCCGGGGTAAAGATGTTGAAAGGCAGCTCGCGGTCGTCTTTTTCAAAGGCATGGATCCGGAATTCCAGCAGCTTGAAGTCGTCGGTGTAGAGGCTGACGACGTCGCCTTCCTTGTAGCCGGCGAAGTCGACGATGACCTGTTGTCTTTCCCCTGGCCCGATCAAAAGCTTCTTGACGTCAATCGGGTGTCTGAGGAAGGAGTCATCCCCGCCGATCTGAGTCATGGTCAAGTCGTTTTCAAAGTGCAGGCGCCATTCACGGCGGTCAGACCCGCCCAAGAAGAGCAGGCGGACCTTTTGGGTGGTCACGTCGATGTAAGGACGGACCACGCCGTTGATCAAAGGCACTTCACCGAAGACGCCCATCGGGTCGTAGTCGGCCCGGTAGTCCAGCTGGTTGTCATGGAAGGTCCGGTCCTGCAGGACAACCGGGAATTCGTCGACCCCGTAATTCTTCGGAATCGGCAGGCGGGCTTCATTGTCGTCGGTAACCACGACCCCCATGGCCAGTCCCATCCAGACCTGCATGGCCGTTGACGGACACGGGTGGGCGTGCAGCCAGGTCAAAGCGGCTGGCTGCTTGACCGTGAATTCAATGTCTTTTTCTTCGCCTGGATATACCGGCGCGTGACAGCCGCCGTCGGTAATCGGTCCCGGAACTTCCATGCCGTGCCAGTGGAAAGAAGTAAGCACCGGCAAGCTGTTCTTGAGGCGCACGTGCACTCTTTGTCCGGTCTTGACCACCAAGGTTTGGCCCAAAAGGGGCGCGTTGTAGCCCCAGGTCTTGGTTTTCTTGCCAGGCAGGATCTGGCTTTCGCCTTCCTGGGCCTCGATGGTGTAGTAGATGTCGTTTCCGTCAACCTTGTCCGGCGCTAAAAGCGGGGGAACAGCCAGGGGCTGGGCTTCGACTCCTTCTGGAATCGTCAGCGGCTTGTAGCCCATGTGGCTTTTGTCAAAGTCCTTCTCAGCATAAAAGTAATCCGGGTAAACTGTCATGATCAGTACCTCCTTGTTTTTTACTAAACAAACAGTTTAAATGCTTTTGCACATTTCACATTCTCTTTTTATAAAAAGCGCTTTCCAGTGCTCAAAGCCGATTGTAGAACTTATTTCCAATAAAAAAATTGACATAGATCAATTCTGAGGATTTTTTCGAAAAAAAGGGCACTTTTTTAAAATAAATCTGCAATTTTTCAAAAAAACCGGTACTTTTTGAATTTTTTAGCAAAAAACAGGCCAAAAAAAGAGCCCCGGAGGGGACTCTTCTTCATTCTGTTTATTTGTCAACGTGGATTTCAACTACCCGACGATGCTTGTCAACCGTGAGCTGATAGCTGGTCCGTTCGGGAATCAGCCGCTTGATCACGAATTCAAGTTCTTCTTCCCGGATCTTGCGGTGATGGTTTTCCAAAACAATCCCGATGGCAATTGGGCTTTCGGTATAAACTACGGTAGTATTGCCTAAAGAATAAACTTTAACGTAGTTCACGCTCGTAGTATTTAGCTGACTGTGGACTAATTCGGCATAGCTATTAGTAACATCAATTAAGTGCATAAAACTTCACCCGTTTCTATTTGTCTCTGATATTCCCCTCACTTTCATTATAACGCATTCAAGAAAAAAACAAGGATCCTTTTTGGATAATCCTTGTTTTTTCTGTTCAAAGATAGTTATTTCTCTTCACTGGCGCCTTCAGAGGCTGGCAGGGCCTGAACCTCTTCGGAGATGGCGATTTCGCCGTCCTTTAAGTCGGCTACCAGGTCCTTGGCTTCAGTGTGGTCAAGCTTGTAGTCGGCCACCTTGTCTTCGATTTCTTCCTGGATGACGCGGCGAAGCGGGCGGGCACCCATTTCCGGATCGTAGCCTTCATCGACCAGCTTGTCCTTGGCAGCGTCGGTAACCGTAATGTGCAGGCCCTGGTCGCTGACCATGGCGTTGGTCTTGTCCAAAAGCAGGTTGACGATCTGCAGGAGGTTGGCCTTGGTCAAAGCGTGGAATTGAACGATGTCGTCAAAACGGTTCAAGAATTCCGGCTTGAAGTACTGGCTCATGACCTTGCGGGTTTCTTCAGCTTCGTTCTTGTTGTTTTCAGCCGCGAAGCCGACGCTGGCCGTCTTGATGCCCTGGCCGGCATTTGAGGTCATGATGATGATCGTGTCCTTGAAGGAAACGGTCCGGCCCTGGGAGTCGGTCAGGCGGCCGTCGTCAAGAATCTGCAGGAACAGGTTCAAAACGTCCGGGTGGGCCTTTTCAACTTCATCCAGCAGAATCAAGCTGTAAGGGTTGTGGCGGACCCGTTCGGTCAGCTGGCCGGCTTCTTCATAGCCAACGTAGCCAGGAGCAGAGCCGATCAGCTTGGAGACGGAGTATTGCTCCATGAATTCGGACATGTCAAAGCGGATCATGGCGTCTTCGCTGCCGAACATCTTCAAGGCCAGCTGCTTGGCCAGCTCGGTCTTGCCGACCCCGGTCGGGCCGACGAAGAGGAAGGAGCCGATTGGCCGGCCGGACTTGTTG
>NZ_BOCG01000710.1 GCF_016587775.1 Lactobacillus nasalidis
CGGGGACCGGAATTACATCTTCTCAGTCGTCGGGATCACGCCGACTGACAATCCCCGCTACTGCATCTACTTGACCATGAAGCAGCCAAGCAAACTGGGCAGCGGGGCTGAAGCCATCCTGGCCCAGATCTTTAAGCCGATGATGAGCCGGCTGGTGCTGCTGAACAAGGGCAGCAAGTCGGCCTCAGCAGTCGTCAAGGTGCCGAAGTTTACTGGTCTGACCTATGCCAAGGCCAAAAAGAAGGCAACTTCCAACGGCTTGAGCCTGGTTCGCCTGGGCACGGGCAGCAAGGTCCTCAGCCAAAAGGCTGCCGCCGGCGAAACAGTTTCAGTCGGCAGCAAGGTCTTCGTTTTGACCAGCGGCAAGATCAGCCTGCCTGATCTGACCGGCTGGAGCGAAAGCCAGGTGGAATCGTATGCTTCACTGGCCGGGATCAAGCTGCAGATTTCCGGCAGCGGCAAGGTCAAGTCGCAGAGCCTGACAGCAGGCACAACCGTCAAATCGGGGACCAAATTGAAAGTAGAGTTAAAGGAGTAATAGTTCGATGCAAGCAAGTATGATTGCTTTTATGATTTCGCTGGTACTCAGCGCGCTGTTTTTGCCATGGCTGATCATCTGGATGAGAAGCCACGATGAGGGCCAGCAGATTCGCGGCGAAGGACCGAAGTGGCATGAAAAGAAGTCGGGCACGCCGACCATGGGGGGCACGGTCTTCGTTCTCTCTGCCGCCATCGCGACGGTAGCCATCTGCGCCTACAAGGGCCAGCTGGACCAGACGGTCTGGATTTTGCTGGCAGCTCTTTTGGGCTACGGGATCATCGGCTTTTTGGACGACGGCTTAAAGCTCTTCTTCAAGCGCAACCTGGGCCTTAGAGCCTGGCAGAAAATGGCCCTGCAGCTGCTTGTGGCCGCCATTATCGTTTTGCTGGCTGCCAGCGACAACTTCGACTTCAGCCTTTACCTGCCATTTGTCGGCGTGGTAAAGAACATGGTGGTCTTTGTCCTGTTTGAAGTCTTCTGGCTGGTTGGCTTCTCCAACGCCGTCAACCTGTCAGACGGGCTCGACGGCCTGGCAACCGGTCTGTCTTTCATTGCCTACGGCACTTATGCCTGGCTGGCCTTCAAGAGCCAGAACTTCGCTGTTTTGGTCTTCTGTATGGCCGTAATGGGTGGGCTGGCAGCCTTCTTCATGTTCAACCACAAGCCGGCCAAGATCTTCATGGGCGACGCCGGCTCTCTGGCTTTGGGCGGCGGTTTGGCGGCCGTCAGCATCTTCTTGGGCCGGCCGTGGTCACTGCTTTTGATCGGTATCGTTTTCGTGTGTGAAACGGCCAGCGTGATTATGCAGGTCATTTCCTTCAAGACGACCGGCAAGCGGATTTTTAAAATGACGCCAATCCACCACCACTTCGAAATGATGGGCTGGTCTGAATGGAAGGTCGACACGGTCTTTTGGCTGGTTGGCCTGATCGGCAGCGTAATTTATTTGATGATTTGGGGATAATTAACGATGAAAAAAATCGAAAAATATGCTGGTAAAAACATTTTGGTTTTGGGTTTGGGCCGCAGCGGTTTCGCGGTCAGCAAGCTGCTGCTGAAGCTGGGCGCGCGCCTGACTTTGAACGACAAGGCTGACTTGGAGGCAAACCCGAAGGCGCAGGAATTGGCTGACCTGGGCGTCAGAGTGATTGGCGGCAGCCACCCGACCGACTTGTTCGATCAGGAAAAGTTTGACTACCTGGTCAAGAACCCCGGCATTCCTTACGAAAACCCCATGGTGGCCAAGGCCCTTGAGAAAAAGATTCCGGTTATTACCGAACCCGAAGTTGCCTTGAGTGCCAGTGAGGCGCCGTATGTCTGCGTGACAGGGTCAAACGGCAAGACCACCACGGTCATGCTGACCCAGCAGATCATGGACCACTACCTGGCCAAGAGCGGCCACCACGCTTACGCCGTCGGCAACATCGGCTGGCCGATTTCAGAAGTCGTCTTGGACCAGGCTGGTCCAGAAGACCTCTTGGTCGTGGAAATGTCCAGCTTCCAGCTGATGGGAGTCACCGACATTGA
>NZ_BOCG01000711.1 GCF_016587775.1 Lactobacillus nasalidis
GCTTCTGCGTGGTAGTACTTCACGAATTCTGGGTCGTCCAGGGTGTTCAGTTCAGTTGAGTAAGCCATGTGCTTGGTGTACTTAACGTCGATGAAGGCTGGGCCGTCCATCTTCTTCCATTCTTCTACAGCTGCTTGGAATTCAGCCTTGTCGTGAACAGTGAAGGCCTTCATGTTCATGCCTTCTGCAACCTTTGCCCAGTCGTTGTCTGGCAGGATAACGCCTGACAGTGGTTGGTTTGATTCGTCACGTTGTTCTGCTTCGATGTAGCCCAAAGTTTCGTTGGTGAAGACAACAGTCAATACGTGCATGTTGTAGCGAGCCAAAGTAAGCAGTTCTTCGCTCATCATAGCGAAGCCACCGTCACCGGCCAAGTGCCATACTTCACGGTCTGGGTAAGCAGTTGCGGCTGCAATAGCTGCTGGAGCGCCGTAGCCCATGGTTGCGTGCAGACCTGAAGTAGTCCAGCGTTGCTTGCCGTTCATGTTGAGCAGACGTACGTGGTCCATGTTGACGTTACCAACGTCAATTGCAAAGACAGCGTTGTCTGCGGCTTCCTTGTTGATGACGTCCCAGATTGGTTCTTGGCGTACGCGGCCTTCGTCCTTCAAGTGATCGTCAGCAAATGAAGCAGTCCATGCGTCCCATTCTTCACGGTCTGCCAAAGCAGCCTTGTAAAGTGGTGATTCTTCACGGGCAACGCCAGCGTCGATCAAAGCACGCAAGCTCTTCTTGGCGTCTGCCAGGATTGATACGTCAACTGAGTGACGCTTGCCTTGCTTTTCTGGGTCAACGTCGATTTGGATAACCTTGGCGTTCTTAGGGAACCACAATACTGAGAATGGTGAGTTGTTGCCAACCCAAACTACCAAGTCAGTGTGGCCTTGAACTTCGTTAGGAGCCTTGGCACCGATACGGCCGATCGTGCCAAGGTATGCCTTGAAGCTGTCTTCAACGATACCCTTGCCCAGGTATGAGGACATCATTGGCATCTTAAACTTGTCAGAGAATTCCTTCAATTCGTCAGCAGCGCCGGATGCGCCCAAACCGAAGTAAACAACTGGGTTCTTGGCTTCCTTGATCAGCTTAGTTGCGGCTTCAATTGATTCAGCAGTTGGAGCTGCGTAGTTGTCAGCAACGTGGTTGCTTGCGGAAACACGGTAGTTGTCTTCGATTTC
>NZ_BOCG01000712.1 GCF_016587775.1 Lactobacillus nasalidis
GGGTGTTCCCGGAATTTTTTCCGGCGACTAGTCAGCGGCAGTGTAAGGTCAGCTGCCGTGAGACAGCTGATGAAACTGAAGTGGGACCACGACCAATCATCGTCTTCAAGGAAGTATTTCCTTGGGGGCGATTTTTTTCTTGCCTTTTCTAGAAGCTTTGAAAATGATTTTTTGAAAAAGGAGTTCGACCATGAAACAGCATTACAAGTTAACAAAGCAAGTCCTGTCTGCCTTTGATGGCCGACATCATCCGACTCGCCGCGATTCAAAATAGCTGTCTGTTTACTTTTTGCATTTAATCTAACGAGGAAAAAATCATGAAAAAATCAACCGTATTCGCCCTTGCCGCCCTTTCTGCCAGCCTGCTGTCAGCCTGCTCCAACACTTCCGCCAAAAGTTCATCCAAGGCCAAGCAGGTCTTGAACTGGTACTCCGCTGGTGAAATTTCCACCATGGACCCGGCCCTGAACAACGACGTCTATGGCGGCGAGCAGCTGGACGCCACCATGGAAGGCCTGGTCCGCCTGGGCAACAACTCCAAGGTCCTGCCCGGCATCGCCAAGTCCTGGAAGGAAAGCAAAGACGGCCTGACCTGGACCTTCACCTTGAGGAAAAACGCCAAGTGGTCCAACGGGGAAGCTTTGACTGCCAAGGACTTCGTCTACGCCTGGAGACGGCAAGTCAACCCCAAGACCGCTTCAACCCAGTCCAACAAGTACTCCGGCATCAAAAACGCCGATGCCATCGTTGCTTCCAAAAAGCCGGTTTCCAGCCTGGGCATCAAGGCAGTCGGCAAGTACAAGCTGGTCGTGACCCTGGAGCGCAAGATTCCTTACTTCCAGCTGCTTTTGGCCGGATCCGCCTTTGCCCCGCAGAACCAGAAGTTCATTGAAAAAGCCGGCAAAAAGTACGGCACGGCCGCCAAGTACACCATCTCTGACGGTCCGTTCATCATGAAGGGCTGGACGGGATCCAACCTGACCTGGAGACTGGTCAAGAACAAGTACTACTGGGACAAGAAGAAGGTCAAGCTCACCCGGATCAACTTCAGCGTGCAAAAGTCCCAAAGCACCTCCTACAACCTCTACCAGGCCGGGAAACTGGACATGACCACCCTGAGCGCTTCACAGAGCAAGAGCCTGAAGAACCAGAAGGGCTGGCAGATCAAGAAGAGCAACCGGACCCAGTACCTGATGTACAACTTCAAGTCTGACAAGAACCTGCAAAACGTCAACCTGCGCCGGGCCATCGCGGCCGCCATCAACAAGCAGTCCCTGGCCAAGACCCTGAACGTGGCCGACATCGCGGCCACTTCCCTCACCCCAAGCGGGATCACCGACCCGGTTACCGGCAAGGAATTCAGCAAGGAAGTCGAAACCAGCCAGACCAAGGCCATCCAGTCCGGGACCAAGGCCCAAGCCAAGGCTTACTACAAGAAGGCCTTGAAAGAACTTGGCAAAAAGCAGATCACCATCAAGCTTTTAGGCGATGACACCGATGATGCCAAGAAGACTACTGAATTCATCCAAAGTGCCCTGGAAAGCACCCTGGGCATGAAGGTCGAAGTTACCAACATCCCGTTCAAGACCCGCTTTGCCAGAGAAGAATCCGGCGACTTTGACGTGATCCTGGACGGCTGGAGCGGTGACTACGCCGACCCGAACACCTTCCTGGAAATGTTCCAAAAGACCAACGTCAACAACTACGGCTCCTGGGAAAACACGGCCTACAACAAGGCCATGGAAATCTCCAAGACCACCACGTCAACCAAGACCCGCTGGAAGGAACTGGTCAAGGCTGAACGCATCCTCTTAACCCAGCAGGGCGTCACCCCGCTTTACTACGGCAACACCGCCACCCTGGTCAACCCGAAGGTCAAGAACATCACCCTCAAAGGCGCCGGCCTGCCGTACAACTTCAAGGGCGCCTACATCAGCAAGTAATTAACGACTAAGGAGCAAAAGATGACTTTTCCCTACCAAGAATTCGCTCGTGAAAAAATGCCGGCCCTCCTGGCCGACTTAAAAGACCTGATTTCCATCGATTCCGTCAGAAACATGGACCTGGCGACTCCCGAATACCCAGTGGGGCCGGGTCCGGTCAAGGCCTTGGAAAAATTCCTGGCCATTGCCGCCAGAGACGGCTTTCAAACTGAAAACATCGACAACTATGCCGGCGTCGCCACCTTTGGCGAAGGCGACCAGGAACTGGGCGTGGCCGTTCACGTCGACGTGGTGCCCCCGGATGAAGGCTGG
>NZ_BOCG01000713.1 GCF_016587775.1 Lactobacillus nasalidis
AGCAGCTGGGAACCGACCTGGCGGAAGTCGAAGCCGCCATGACCGACTCCTGCCTGCCGGACGTAATTGCCCAGGACCAGGAACTGGCCCAGAAGTTCCAGATCAAGGCCCTGCCGTCAACCGTTGTCTTTGACGACCAGATTGATGACAGCGGCCTGCTGCTGGACGGCGAACTGAGTGATGACGACCTCCTCGAAATTTTTGACAATGACCGCGATGCCTGTTTTGAGCCCCTCCTGCAGCTGACGGAGAACTCGCCGCTTTGCTATCCGGTCAGTCATCTGCATCTTCTTTAGACCAGTCCCTAGGGGCTGGTTTTTTGCTGCAGAAAACCGGCCAGCCAGCTCGGCTCACCGGGCTTGCGCCAGTGGCTGAAGGCCTCTTGGGGCAGGTCAGCCAGGGTGTAGCCCCGCAGATACATCAGCTCCCCCAGCTTTTGGCCCAGCCGGCTTTTCTCTTTAAGCTGCTGGTCCAGATACTGCCGCTCTTTCAGCCAGTCTGCCGCTTCAGGCGGCGGCAGAAGGGGCCTGAAGCGCCACAGGGCGGCAATCCCTTCCCCGTCCAGGGGAAAGTCCTCCTGCCGGTAGACCAGCTGCTGGCTTAGGGGTGCCTGCTGCACCTGGTATTTGAGCCGCAGCAGGCTGTCTGCCTGGTGAATTTCCAAATAGTAGCTCCCCCAGAGCTGATTTTCCCGGAAAAAGATCAGCTGGGTCTGCTTCAGTTTCTCGCCCAGATAGTGCCGGCGGCCGACCAGCCAGATGTCCTTGATGCCAATGGACCGGTAGAGGGCATGGCGGTGGGCGAATTCCTCCTGCCCCAGCGGCGCGCACTGCACTTCAAAGGCCAGGCCGGGATTGGCCAATACGTCTGCCCGCAGGGCCCCGTCAGCCAGAGGCACTTCCAGCCTGGCCGGCAATCCGGCCGCGGTCAGGGCGGCTTTTAAGAGCGTCTTGCCCTGCCGGTGCTCTTCCTGCTCCCCCAAGCCGCGAAAGACCTGGTAATGCTTGAAAAAAGGCTCCGCTTTCTGGGACAGGACCAGAATCACCGGCTTCCGGCAGCGCGGGCAGCGGTAGACCTCCTGGTTGAGATAAGCCGGATTTTCCCGGACTTTCGCGGCTTCACTGACCGCTAAGACTAATTCTTGGTGTAATAAGGCTGCGTACAAAATAATCCCCCGTTAACTAGTACGCCAAAAATGCCCTTTTTTCCCAAGAAAAAAAGAGGAACCCGTGAAAGGTTCCTCTTTTCTTCGGCTCGTTTCTTTGTTTATCCCCGGCTACTTGCTGACGAACTGCCGGCGCAGGGCTCCCAGGGCATCCTGCTGGAAGAGGCACTGGCCATGTTCTTGTGCCTGCAGCATTTCTCTTTCCGGTACCTGGTAGCCGAATTCGTTGGCAATAGCCCAGGCGTCAGCTGGCTTGATTTCCGCATAGTTCTCGTCCATAAAGGCCAGCTTGAGGTAGAACTTGTGCTTGTAGTAGTAGACGCTGGAAGCCAGGTCGCTGACCAGCAGGCTGTCTGCCAGGGCCAAAAGGTCGTCAATGTCGTCAAAGGCCAAAGCGTGCGTTTCCTGGTAGCTCCAGTAGTCATCATATCCCTGGTCATCAGTGTTGCCCAGATCCTGCATGACTACCGGGTCCAGCTCGGTATTTGCGTCATCGGCTGGATCCAGGTCATAGAAAGCCCGCGGTTCATCTGCGGCGGCTTCATCTTCATCAGCCTCTCCGCCGACGCCGTTGGCCTCGGGTTCGAAAAAGCGCCGCATTTCTTCCGGCATGTCGTTGTCTTTGTTCATCTTGGTGATCAGAAGATCGATGCCGC
>NZ_BOCG01000714.1 GCF_016587775.1 Lactobacillus nasalidis
GCAATGCGCGCCTGGCGCTGACAGAACCGGACGATTTGCTGGAAAGCGGGGTGGAGATCATCGCCCAGCCGCCGGGCAAGAAGCTGCAGCGCTTAAGCCTCCTGTCAGGGGGCGAGCGGTCGCTGACGGCGATCACGCTGCTTTTTGCCATGCTGGAAGTCAACCCAGTGCCATTCTGCGTGCTGGACGAAGTCGAGGCGGCCTTGGACGACGCCAATGTTGTCCGCTTTGCCCGCTTCCTGCGCCAGTACGACAGCAAGACCCAGTTTATCGTGATTACGCACCGGCGGGGAACGATGGAACAGGCTGACCAGCTTTACGGGGTGGTCATGCAGGAATCTGGGGTTTCTCAGATATTGTCGGTCTCCTTGAAAGATTTAAAAGATGAGGTATAACCGTGGGATTATTTGATCGAATCAAAAAGAGCCTGTTTGGCCAAAAAGACGAAGAGAAGCCGGAAGAGCCGAAGACCGGCCAAGAAGAAAACGGCGAAGAAGCCGCTGAAGCTGCGGCAGAAGAAAAGTCAGCTGAAGAAGTAAAAGAAACAGCCGAAGAAGAAGCTGCGGCGGAAGAAGCTGCTGAAGAAGCAGTTGAAGAAGAAGCCGAAGAGCCGGCTGAAGAAGTAAAAGAAGTTGCCGAAGAAGAAGCAAGTGAAGAGCCGGCTGAAGAAGCAGTTGAAGAAGAAGCTGAAGAGCCGGCCGAAGAAGTAAAAGAAGCTGCCAAAGAAGAAGCAAGCGAAGAACCTGCAGAAGAAGCAGTTGAGGAAAAAAATGCTGAAGCTGCCGAAGATGCAGAAACTGCGGCTGAAAAGACGACTGAGCTCTATGAAAAGGGGCTTGAGAAGACCAACAAGGGCTTTGGCGCCCGCCTCAACGCCTTTTTAGCCAAGTTCAGAACGGTTGACGAAGACTTTTTCGACGACTTGGAAGAACTGCTGATCGAATCCGACGTTGGCTATGAAACCAGCGAAGACCTGACCGACCAGCTCAGAGAAGAAGCCAAGCTGCAAAAAGCCAAGAGCCGGGATGACTTAAAACGGGTTATTGTGCAGAAGCTGGTCGAAGTTTATGACGAAAACGGCGACAGCGAGCATGAAAAGCTGACTTACGACCCTAACGCCAAGCCGAACGTCTACCTTTTTGTCGGCGTCAACGGAGCCGGCAAGACCACGACGGTCGGCAAGCTGGCCAAGCGTTTCCATGACCAGGGCAAGAAGGTGCTCTTGGTAGCGGCCGACACCTTCAGAGCCGGCGCGGTTGAACAGCTGGTTGAATGGGGCAAGCGGGTCGACGTGCCAGTCGTAACTGGTCCGGACAAGGCTGACCCGGCCGCTGTCGTATACGACGGCCTTGAACGGGCAATTGCTGAAGAAGCCGACTACCTGCTGGTCGACACGGCCGGCCGTCTGCAAAACAAGGTCAATTTGATGAACGAGCTGGAAAAGATCCAGCGGACCATCAAAAAGCGCCTGCCGGACCAGCCGGCTGAGACCCTGCTGGTTTTAGACGGGTCGACCGGACAGAACGCTCTTTTGCAGGCCAAGGACTTTGACAAGACGACCAAGCTCAGCGGCCTGGTATTGACCAAGCTGGACGGCTCATCCAAAGGCGGGGTCGTTTTGTCGATCCGGCACGAGATGAAATTGCCGGTCAAGCTGGTCGGCCTGGGCGAAAAGGCTGAAGACCTGGCTGACTTTGATGCAGCCAACTTCGCCGTCGGCTTGTTCCACGACCTGTTGTAGTTTCAGACGGGCGCAAGCAAAGAAGAAAAGTTGGAAAGTTAAGGAAGAAGATAAAAGCAATGAAAGATGATGCATGTACTTCGATTTTAGTCGGCAAAAAGGCTGCCATGGACGGCAACAATCTGATTGCCCGCAATGACGATACTTTTTCGCCGCTGAACCAGCAAAAATTTGTCGTCAACCCGGCGGTTCACGGGGAAAAGGGGCGCAAGATCAAGTCCTGGCTGAACAAATTCAGCATGGACCTGCCAGAAGACGCCTACCGCTACCCGGCAGTGCCCAACGTTGACTACAAAAAGTACGGCTACTATGAAGAAAGCGGCATTAACGAAAAGAACGTCGCCATGTCGGCAACCGAATCAACATACGGAAACGAGCGCACGCTCGCCTTTGACCCGCTGGTGACTGACGGGCTGGACGAGGACTGCATGGTCAATGTCGTTTTGCCTTACATCGTTTCGGCCAGAGACGGCGTCAAGCGCCTGGGCTCCTTGATTGCCAAGTACGGGTCAGCTGCCGGCAACTCGGTGCTTTTTTCCGACAAGGATGAAATCTGGTACATGGAAATCGTGACCGGCCACCACTGGGTAGCTCAAAGAATTCCCGATGACGCCTACGCGATTGCGGCCAACCGGGTTTCCATCCAGGAAGTCGACTTCACCAAGCCGGATGACTTCATGTGGAGCGAGGGCATCCAGGATTTCGTCGCCCAAAACAAGCTGAATCCGGATCTGGAGGGCTGGAATTTCCGCCACATTTTCGGCACCTTCACCGAACAAGACCGGCACTACAACACCTCCCGGGTCTGGTACGGGCAAAAGATCCTGAATCCAAGCATTGAGCAGGATCCAGAAGACCCCGACCTGCCGTTCATCCGCCGGGCAGAAAAAAAGATCAGCAAGGAAGACATTGAGTACATTCTGGGCTCACACTACCAGGACACGGTTTTTGATCCCTTCGGTGTAAAGGGCAGCGAGGAAGAACACCACCGCTACCGGCCGATTGGCTTGAACCGGACGCAAAATGCCCATATTCTGGAAATTCGGGCTGATCAAGAAGCCGGGCTGGCCGGCATCATGTGGCTGTGCCTGGGCGGACCAACCTTTACGCCTTTCGTGCCTTTCTTTACCAACATGAACGACACTGATCCGTCTTATAACGACACTTCCCTTGAATACCGGCAGTCTGATGCCTGGTGGTTCTACAAGTCATTGGCTGCCCTGGTGGAAAGCCACTATCCGCAGTTCGTGCAGCTGGATGCCAAGTACCTGACTGAGCTCAACCGGTATTTCCGTGCCCGGGTGGCAGAAGTCACCAAGCAGGCAGCAGGCTTGTCCGGCGAAGAGCTGACCGCCTTTTTGACCAAGGCCAATCAGGAAACCGTGGCTCACAGCCGCCAGGAAAGCGAAGAGCTTTGGGGCCAGCTTTTCAAGGAAGCCATCAAGCTGTCGAAACTGACCTTTAACATGGAC
>NZ_BOCG01000715.1 GCF_016587775.1 Lactobacillus nasalidis
CCAGCTTCTTCAAGCTGCTTGATCGTGTCAGCGGTGCTGTAAGCAATTGTACTCTTGGATGAACCGGTCAGATCACCTGACGTTGCGATAACGGCGTTGTTGCCATCTTCATCAACGTAGTTTACCAGGGCCTTTTGAGTATTAGCGGTGTAAACAACAGTTACCGTGGATGACTTGTCACCATCGAAAGTTGGAGTTACTTCAGTTGAAGCAACCTCACTCTTGTCTGGAGTCAAGCCTGAAACAGTTGGGGTAGTAACTGACTTCAAAGTTTGTGAATCAACTGGGTTCCAAGTAGTTTCCTTAGTTACCAAGTCTTGAGTACCAGTCTGAGTGAAGGACAAAGTCTCTTCTACAGATTCTGGTGCATCGAAGCCATCTGGAACTTCGTAGACAACAGTCTGAGTTACCTTTTGGTCACGACTCACATCTGCCGTACCATGCTTGAGCACTACAGTGTAGACCTGATCAGTTGAATCATCAGTGTCGTAAGTTGCGTCTGATGGGTAGTCACTTGAAACGAAGACGTAGCCAGCTTCTTCCAACTGCTTGATCGTGTCAGCGGTGCTGTAAGCAATCGTGCTCTTGGATGAGCCAGTCAGATCGCCTGAAGTTGCGATAACCGCGTTGTTGCCATCTTCATCAACATAGTTTACCAAGGCTTTTTGACTATTAGCGGTGTAGGTAACAGTTACAGTCGTTGACTTGTCGCCATCGAAGGTTGAAGTTACTTCTGATGATGCAACTTCAGTTTGATCTGGAGTCAAGCCGGCGATCGTCGGACTAGTGACGCTTTGTAAAGTCTGAGTATCAACCGGGTTCCAAGTGGTTTCCTTAGTTACCAAGTCTTGAGTACCGGTTTGAGTGAAGGACAAGGTTTGCTCTACTGATTCTGGTACATCGAAGCCATCTGGAACTTCGTAGACAACAGTCTGAGTTACCTTTTGATCCCGACTCACATCTGCCGTACCGTGCTTGAGCACTACAGTGTAGACCTGATCAGTTGAATCATCAGTGTCAAATACTGGTGATTCTGGATAGTCACTTGATACGAAGACGTAACCAGCTTCTTCCAGCTGCTTGATCGTGTCAGCCGTGCTGTAAGTGATCGTGCTCTTGGATGAACCGGTCAGATCACCGGAATTGGTAATTACTTCACCATTCTTATCTTGGTCAACGTAGTTTACCAGTGCCTTTTGAGTATTAGCGGTGTAAACAACAGTTACCGTGGATGACTTGTCGCCATCGAAAGTTGGAGTTACTTCAGTTGAAGCAACCTCACTCTTGTCTGGAGTCAAGCCGGCGATCGTTGGACTAGTGACGCTTTGTAAAGTCTGCGTATCAACTGGGTTCCAAGTGGTTTCCTTAGTTACCAGGTCTTGAGTACCAGTTTGAGTGAAGGACAAGGTTTGCTCTACTGAAGCCGGTGCTTCGAAGCCTTCTGGAACTTCGTAAACAACAGTCTGGGTTACCGTTTGGTCACGGCTAACAGATGCCGTACCATGCTTGAGCACTACAGTGTAGACCTGATCAGTTGAATCATCAGTGTCGTAAGTTGCATCTGATGGATAGTCGCTTGATACAAGAACGTAACCAGCTTCTTCCAGCTGCTTGATCGTATCAGCAGTACTGTAAGCGATCGTGCTCTTGGATGAGCCAGTCAGATCGCCGGAAGTTGTGATGACGGCATTATTGCCATCTTCATCAACGTAGTTTACCAGGGCTTTTTGGGTATTAGCAGTGTAGGTAACAGTTACCGTAGATGACTTGTCGCCATCGAAAGTTGGAGTTACTTCTGATGATGCGACTTCAGTTTGATCTGGAGTTAAACCTGCAATCGTTGGACTTGTTACGCTTTGTAAAGTCTGAGTATCAACTGGGTTCCAAGTAGTTTCCTTAGTTACCAGGTCTTGAGTGCCAGTCTGAGTAAAGGTCAGAGTTTGTTCTACTGATTCTGGTGCATCGAAGCCATCTGGAACTTCGTAGACAACAGTCTGGGTTACCGTTTGCTCACGGCTAACAGATGCCGTACCGTGCTTGAGCACTACAGTATAGACTTGATCAGTTGAATCATCAGTGTCGTAAGTTGCGTCTGATGGATAGTTGCTTGATACGAAGATGTAGCCAGCTTCTTCAAGCTGCTTGATCGTATCGTCAGTACTGTAAGCGATCGTGCTCTGGGATGAACCAGTCAGATCGCCGGAAGTTGTGATAACGGCGTTGTTGCTATCTTCATCAACGTAGTTTACCAGCGCTTTTTGAGTATTGCCCGTGTAAGTAATATCGATCGTAACATCGCTCGTAGTTGAGTCGACAGTTTGTTCCGCCACGTCTGTTTGACTTGGAGTAAATCCGGCAACCTCTGGGACATTAGAAAAATCATCCCAGCTTGAAGTAGTCCAGTCACCATAAGTTGTCGTACCAGTTGCATCGATAACCCCGGTTCTTTCGATTACAGCCACCTGTGTGGTCGTCTGTACTTCACCGGATGGTAAATGAACATTGATGGTTCTGGTAACCGTCTTGCTTTCAGTTACAGGTCCAATAACTTGAACGCTGGTAGCGACAGCTTTTTTAATTGGGGTAACAAATTGATCAGCGTAAGCCTTGTAGCCCAGATTCAAAGTCTTGCCAACGTCATTAGCCAGGTTTACATCCTCAGTTGGGATAGTAATAGAAAACTGGTTGCTTGTCGTCGTCTTTGCAAGAGTGTCTTCCTGTACCTTAATGCTCTTGATTGTTGACCAGTCCGTCACCTGATCTTCACTTAACCAGGTTACATCGTCTTCATTATCACTGGTCAGGTCCAACTGGCTGGTTGAGTACCAGATTTTGGCATTAGAATCAGTTGTCGTCACTGGACCAGTAAGATTTACTTCACTTTCCGCTGGCAGGTTGGTGTAGATGCGGACATTGGTCAGACTCTCCGATGTCAAGTTCTTTGGAGTGATCTTGAAGTTCATGTCCTCACTGTCGGTTGAGAAAGAGGTGCCAGTGTTCTTGAAGCCATCATCCATGTTCCCCTGACTAGTTGCCCCCATTGTGAATTCTTCAGTTGGAGACAGTACCGTCAAGGAGAACTTATTCGTTGAAACTCCGTTCGTCCAGACGTTTGTCGAGTCGCCTTCAGTGTACTCTGGTTTATAAAGCTTATTGTTGGCAACACTAGTCATATACATCATTTTTGTCGTGGTTCTGACAAAGAAGTGGCTGTAGTATTTCCCTGGCAGAGCGTCATTGCTGATATCTGCGACGATCGAGTAGTTGTTGTTACGGATATTGTATTGATATTCTGATTGGCTGTAGTCCAGCTTAACAACCTGGTTTGCCCCGTCATTGACATAGAAGGTCGAAACAGTAGGATCACCATAGAACGTAGATGCGCTTTCGTTGTAAATTGCGTACTGCGGTAAAACTACGTAAATAACCGGCTTGTCCAAGTTGGTGTTTTGGACAAAACTCATGTCTTGGCTGCTGTAAATAGTCAGCTTCTTACTGTCGCCTGCATAGCCAGTACCACCAGTTTCGTAAATGCGGAAACTACTCATGTACTCTGGAACAATGGTTTGCGTTGCTTTCGTAGTTGCGGAATTAAGGTACGCTGAAGATACCGTCATCGTGTTGACCAACGTGTCGCCAACCTTCACTGCCGTGCCATTGTCATAAGTATCTGACAGGTTCCCGTCGATGGTGAACCGCTGCAGCTGGGTGTTCGAGTCCATGGCAACGCCGGCACCATCAGTTTTAGCGCCAGCTTTCCAGTAATCTGCCGTCAAAACGGCTCTCCGAATTGGACTGGTGCCTGTTGCTGAGATCGTTTCACCCGCGGCAACCGTACCGCTGCTAGTAGTACCGTCAGCGTAAGTCAAAACATAGCTGTAAGTACTGGTGCCGTCTACCTTTGGAGTGGTAATTCCTGTTGCGTTAAAACCATCGGCCACTTTGATGTCAAAGGATACATCAGGCAAGTCGTAGCTTGAGAGGTTGCCAAAAGAAAAAGTAGTCAGCTTATCTGCAGTGTCGTTCAAGACCAGTTCGTTACCGGTCCAGGCACCATAACCGCCTAGGCTGGCATTGCCCTTCGTGATTTCAGAGTTGATGCTGTCGCTCCAGGTAATGTCAAGAGACCCTGTCAGCGTCTTGGTTTGGGCATCATCAAGATACTGGGTAATCGTAATCGGACTGTCTGCGGTTACGGTCTGGTTAACGCTGCCATCAAAGACGTACTTACCAACAAGGTAGTATGGCGTCTGCCGTGCAGCGTAAGTGTTATCAGAGTTACCTGAACCCTTAGGAACGGTGATCACAATATCAGCACCAACCCCATCTTGGGTAATCGTGGTTTCATCGGTAAAAGCATTCTTGGTTGCAGTTTCTGAAGCATTCAACTCAAACTGAGCCGGCACAGGAATTCGGATCTCAGTACCATAGTTGATGCTCTTGATTACCCGGTTGCTATAAAATGATGAGACATCACTTGCATTGTTAATACCGAGCAGTTCGTCCAAGCTCAGAGAATACGTGTAGTCCTTGTTTGGCAGCAAGGTCGTTTGGGAAGTTTTACTTGGATCGCGTGTCAGTGTCGGATTAATCGACGGCGACATGATTTGAGTAAAAGTCTCGCTGACCGTCCCCAGGTCATTGCCATCTGCATCTTGGGCTGACAGAACCATCTCCATTTCACGACTGCCAATTGAGTCAGAATCGACCATGTTGTCGCCAATCGTAGACATTTGACTTTTTACAGACATAAGGACAACGTTCTGAGTCAAACTGCCGGATTCGGTCAAGACGCTGGTAATGTAGAAGTATCCTGCCTTAGTGTCTTGCGTCACAGTGGTATTCGCAATGCTGGACTTGGTGTACGAATTGATGCCATATAACACAGACATGTTCTCACCGGTAACATTTGTCGGAAACTTTAACGTGAACTGGTCCCCAACATCACCGGTGAAGGAAACAGTGGCCGTAATTGAGCTTCTGGTACCGGAAGTGTCACCAGTTGAAGTGGTATAGCCAATTTCGTTGCTGGATAAAGTTAAAGACTTGCCCTGCACCAGGCGGCTTTGCGTGCCGGTACTTTCTGCAGCCGTAGCAGTTGTTTCTGCTGAATCAGCGCTTGCGGTTGCAACAGTATTGTCCGTCGACTCGGTCGTTGCAGCAGTTAAATCTGTACTGTTGGCTGATTCGGTCGTGCTTGCTGTATCCGCGTCAGACGTTGAACTAGACGGATCGGTGCTAGTTGCTGCACTGTCAGTTGATTCAGTCGTACTTGCCGTATCGGTGCTCGTCGACTTAGTCGTATCGGTGCTGGTCGCTGCACTGTCAGTTGATTCAGTCGTACTTGCTGTATCGGTGCTAGTCGACTTGGACGTATCGGTGCTGGTCGATGCAGTATCGGTTGATTCAGTCGTACTTGCTGTATCGGTACTCGTCGACTTGGTCGTATCGGTGCTGGTCGATGCAGTATCGGTTGATTCAGTCGTACTTGCTGTATCGGTGCTCGTCGACTTGGACGTATCGGTTGATTCAGTTGTACTTGCTGTATCGGTGCTAGTCGCTGCAGTATCGGTTGATTCAGTCGTACTTGCTGAATTGGTGCTCGTCGACTTAGTCGTATCGGTTGCGGCGGACGTTTCAGTACTTTCGCTTGCTTGGCTTGTATCTGTTGTCGTTGGGCTGTTTACTACAGCAGTAGTCGTTGCTTGCTGCGGAGTTACAGTATCAGCAGATACGCTGCCTGCTCCCCATAACATGAATGAAAAGCCCAGTAAAACAGAAGTAGCCCCAAAGCTGTATTTTCTTATACTAAAGCGTTGCTTGGCATCTTCAGTTTGCCGTGCATTGAATTTTTTTGCTTTAGGCATCAACATGTTCATTCCCTCGTTTTTATTGTTATCTTATAATAATTATTTACTAATGTATCTAACTTCAGTATAAGCCAAAAGCATCTACGGTGTCAATAATAATATTATTAGATTGTAGCAATCTAAAATACGATGAGAACGGGATTTCTCTTGATCCGAATAACTCTTATATTATCAAAACGCTAGTTGATATTAATACATTTTGGAGTACCTCTTTTAACGCCACGAGGGCTATAGAACAAGTGCACTAATCTTAGGAGAAAAAAGACCCATTTTTTTACTGATTTTTTGCCTTTCTCAGATACAAAAAAGCCAAAAGAAGCAATTTGCTCTTTTGGCTTTTATATACTATTTTAAATTAAATTTCTTCACCCAGGTAAGCAGCAACTTGGGCAACGTCCTTGTCCCCTCTGCCTGACAAGTTGACCATGACCACTTGGTCCGGATCCATCTCTGGCACCATCTTGATCGCCTGGGCCAAAGCGTGAGAGCTTTCCAAGGCTGGGATGATCCCTTCTGTTTCAGACAAGAGCTTGAAGGCGGCAACCGCTTCGTCGTCGGTAATCGGGTAGTATTCTGCCCGGCCACTGTCTTTCAAGTATGAGTGAACCGGCCCGATCCCCGGGTAGTCCAGGCCTGCAGAAATTGAGTAAGCTGGCAGGATCTTGCCTTCATCATCCTGCAGAACGTAACTCTTCATCCCGTCATTGATGCCGACTTTCCCATTGGTCAAGGTAGCAGCGTTCTCTGGAGTATCTGCCCCCTTGCCGGCACCTTCGGCCCCAATCAAGCGCACCTCCTTGTCAGGAATGAATTCGCCAAAGGCCCCGATGGCATTTGATCCACCGCCAACGCAGGCAATAACAGCATCTGGGAGCCGGCCGACCTGGTCAAGGAATTGCTGTCTTGCTTCCCGGCTGATGACCCTTTGGAAGCGTTCAACCATTTGCGGGTAAGGGTAAGGACCTACGGCTGAGCCGACCAGGTAGAAAGTGGTATCCAGGTTTTGAGCCAAGTCTTGGAATGCTGCCGCTACTGCATCTTCCAAAACTTGTGTGCCTTCAGTGACCGGGTGAACTTCAGCCCCCATAAGCCGCATCCGGAAGACGTTCAGCTTCTGGCGTTCGCAGTCCTTTGCCCCCATGTAGATCGTGCATTTCATCCCGAAACGAGCAGCTACGGCAGCAGTGGCAACCCCGTGCTGGCCGGCCCCAGTTTCAGCAATGATCCGTTTTTTGCCTAAACGCTTGGCGATCAAGACCTGGCCTAATGCATTATTGATCTTGTGAGCCCCCAAGTGGTTGAGGTCTTCGCGCTTGAGGTAAACTTTTGCCCCGCCGAGACGCTTGGTCAATGATTCAGCGAAGTAAAGCGGAGTTGCCCGGCCTGAGTAGTCGCGGAGCAGGAGTTCCAGTTCAGCATTGAATTCCGGATCGTCCTTCACCTTTTCAAATTCTTCCGCAATTTCATTCAAGGCAGTTTGAATTTCAGCTGGCACGTATTGGCCGCCAAATTCACCGTAAAACATTTCCTTCTTTTCTGCTACGTTTGCTTCAGTCATGATAGTTCTCCTTGTTATTCGTTGTCTCTCTTTGTTAATTATTTTTTAATGTCTGTTTACAAGGATTCTATACATGTATATCTTATTTTGAGTGTAAAAAAAGACTGTCTGACAAACTATGCCAAACAGTCTCTTAGTTCTCTCAGAAACGATTGTCCTGGCATAGACTCCCTTGATTATTGAAATCAGTGAGTCTACACCATATAACATGCAGCCTCACTTAGTCACGCCAGTCTTGCCAAAGTTTACGTACAGTCATTTTAATCGTTCCTTTCTAAATTTGTCTTTTCGTTTGAAGTTGATTACATTTTAAGACGATTTTCAGAAATGCGCAAGTGCTTTTTCAAAAATTTTTTCCGTTTTTTGACGAGTTTCTCCTGTTGACTATAATCACGATTATTATAATTACGATTAGACTAAACACGATTATAGTCAAGACGCCCTGCCCTAACATTTGCTACAACCATACCAGTAACCAGATTATCGTAACAGCTAGCTACTTATCATGACAGTGCGATAAAAAAACTAGCTATTTTTTCTTCTCATATTTTGTTTTCATGGTAAAATAGTCCTTGGAAACGGTTACTTCACCAATATAAGGAGGAAATTATGAAGAAATTAATTGTGGCCAGTGCGCTTGCAGTTACTATGCTGACAGGCTTGGCAACTAGTCCAAAGGTACAAGCAAGCAGTACTGCGAAGTCTGCTAAGGTTACCTTTAAGCAGTACAAGAAGACTAAGACGTACAAAAATGGGTTAAAGGCAGATTTTTCATATAACTTGCCGAAGCTTAAAGGAAATTCGGCAGCCGTTAAAAAGATTAATAAAGAATTACTTGGTTACTACAAAGCCGCAAACACTAATGCTTCAAAGGAGCTGTTTGCATTTGCTTCAGACTCAGCCAAAGGAAGAAATCTTCCTATTGCTTTTATTATAAAGAATTGCACTTACTTTGACATTACCAAAATAAGCGTATCCTACAATAAGAACAATATCATTTCATTCAAGGTATACCGCAACGCGTGGTCCGGCTACTATGTTGGAAACAAGGAAAGAGTATACTCTCAAATAATTGCTGGCTGGACCTACTCACTTAAAAGTGGTAAAAGATTGAACATCACGGACGTTGCCAAAGGCGATAAAGCAAGCGTTCAAAAGAAGCTGTCTGCCGGCGTGACGAAGTACTTTGGAATTAAGAAGGGTGAAACTATCACTGTACATTATTTCTTGAAGAACGGTAAAGTTTACTTGTACCCAGATCTTTCGAAGCTCAACCAAAAATATACATATGCTCACCGTAACCCGCCTGTCTACTATAACTCTTACTTCACGGTTGAATCCCGCTACAAGTAAATATCCGACACAAAAAGATCGTCAGACCACATTTCGTGGATCATGACGATCTTTTTTCATATATACGTTAGTCCACGGAACTTTCTTTTTAGCGAAAAAGTACTCCATGACCAGCAAGGTGAACTACCCTTCGTTCGTAGGAAAATAGGATGAGTATACAGGCACTTTCGGCGAAGCTTGCCAATATCTATAATCACGATTATAATAATTACGATTATAATAATTATGATTAGAGGTAACCATAATGAGTCAACCTTTTATTGCCCGCGAAGCAGAACTAACGAGCCTAGCCGACATGTATCAAAGCCCCCGCTTTGAAATGGCGGTCATCTATGGCCGCCGCAGAGTTGGGAAAACTTCGCTGATTAAAGAGTTTATCAAAAACAAGCCGGCAATTTATGTGCAGGGAATTGAAGCAACAAAAGAACTAAACTTAAACTATCTGTCCAATGCGGTTCTGGACTTCGAAAATCCTGACCGACTGGACCACCAGTTTAGCTACAGTGATTTCAAGGATATTTTTAGTAAGGTTCAGGATCTGGCTAACAAACAGGAAAGCAAGTTGATTTTTGTCCTGGATGAATTCCCCTACTTCGCCCAATCAGCCCCTGAAATCAGTTCTGTTCTCCAGTTTGCCATCGACCACGTTTTTAAAGAGTACGACAATATCATGTTGATTCTTTGCGGATCGTCGATGTCCTTTATGCAGCACCAGGTATTAGGCCATCAAAGTCCACTTTACGGCAGAAAGACTGGTCAGTTTAAAATACGGCCGTTTGATATTTTTGACACGAAAAAAATGCTCCCCCTTGTCAAGAATGAGGACCTTCTCGCCTACTACGGCATCACCGGCGGGATTCCGCAGTATCTCAGCTTTATCGATCAAGAAAAAAGTGTTGAAGAGAATATCGGCCGGCTTTTTTTGCGTAATAATGCTATTTTACAAGATGAGCCAAACGTCTTATTGCAAGAAGAACTCCGAAAGCCTGCAACCTACTATTCGATCCTCGTTGCTTTGGCACAAGGCAAAACAAAGCCGAATGAGATTTACCAAGCGATTGGCTTGAGCAGTGCTTCTAGTTTGAGCCCCTATCTCAGCCGTTTACAAGAACTGGAAATGGTTGAAAGAAAGTTGCCAATACTTGAAAAAAACACCAAGAATGCCATCTACCGCATTTCTGATACAATGTTTCAGTTCTGGTTCCAATACATTTCAGGCCAGCAAGATAAGATCTCACTCGGTCGGACAAGCGGACTCTTGGCCAGAATCATGGCGGATCTGCCTAACTTTTTAGGGCCAGTTTTTGAAAAAGCCTGCCAGGAATGGACCTGGAAGCAAGATGCCCTCCCCTTCGACCCTCAAGAAATCAGCAGCTGGTGGGGCTACAATCCTGCACTTAATCGGCAAGATGAGGTAGATTTGGTTGCCACCAGTCACGACAAGAAAGAAGCGATCATTGGTGAGTGCAAGTGGCGCAAGGCAGAAAAGCTAAGCCCGCAGATGCTGGATACCTTGCGCAGCCGAGCAGCACTGCTCAGTTCGAAATTTGGGATTACGAAAACTCATCTCTGCTTCTTTGTCAAAGAGAGCACCCCGTCTTTTAAAGACTTGACAGAAAGCCAGGGCGTTAGACTCATTCTCTTTGATGATTTTTGGAAAGATTGATAGAACAAGACTCGTCAGAACTTTTATGTGAGTTCTGACGAGTTTTTTCTAAGTTAGATTTTTCTGATCCAGTTTCAGTAGTACAATGTGGGAATGATAATATTTCTTTCAAAAATACAAGGAGTGAGATTATGAAGAAAGTCGTAATTGCTGGTACGCTCGTTGCGGCCGCTGCTGCCGGCCTGGTAGCTGCGCCTAAGGCAGAGGCCAGCTCAGCTAACTACACGATCAAGCAGTACCAGACGGTTAAGAAGTATAAACATGGGATGAAGGGGACTTTTTCCTACCAACTGCCGCAACTTAAGGGAAACTCGGCGGCAGTCAAGAAGATCAACAAGGACCTAATGAAGAGCTTTGCTGCTGAGAAGAAGAATTCGAAGACTGTCTTTCACTTTGCAAAGCAAGACGCTGGTGAATACTCTAATGACACTTATCACAATACTAATACAGCATCTGTAACTTACAACTAGAACAATATTATTTCTTTTAAGAAGTTTAATTTTTGGTATGCAGGTGGTGCTGGGGAAACAACCTTCAGCGGTTGGACTTATTCACTTAAGACCGGCAAGAAGTTAAGCGTTTATGATGCTGCACAAGGCAGTCATGCAAGTGTGAAGAAGAGGCTGATCAAAGGTGCTAAAAAATTAGGAGCATCTGGCTTTTTGCTTAGCGAATCTTACTTGAAGAGCTACGGCTTTTTCTTAAAGAACGGCATAGTATACGTTTATCCACGAGTCTCCTCTGCTGATTCTGATAAGTTCTTCACCCTGCCAGCTCGTTACAAGTAATAGCTAATTGGAGGATAATCGTGAAAAAATATGTTGTCGCTAGTACCCTCGCGTTGACCCTATCTGTTGGTTTGGCCACTAGCCCAAAGACGGAAGCAAGCAGCACTACAAAGTACTACTTCAAGCAATATAAGACAGTTAGAAAATACAAGCATGGGATTAAGGCTATTTTTGGCTACAGACTGCCTCAATTGAAAGGAAATTCAGCTGCAATCAAAAAAATCAATAAGTCTTTACGAAAAAACTATACGGGAGAGCTTAAGCAAAAGAAGGAATTATTTAAGTTCGCAAAATGGGATTCTAAGCATGTAGGTACTCATATAACCTATGATGATATTGTAAAGCCACGTGCAACCTACAACAAAAATGGTGTTATATCCTTTCGGTATGATCATGATTATAATATTGGGGGAAGCGGTACTTACTTTATAGGCAGTTGGACCTACTCTCTCAAGACCGGTAAGCAACTTACGGTTTTCGATGTCGCGGAAGGCGATGAATACAGTATAGTTAGCCAACTCTATGAAGGTGCTGTTGAACTCGGTGCTGATGATGAGTACTTAAACACCACGTATCCCTCTAAGATGAATTACACTCTTAAGGGCGGAAAAGTATATGTCTACCCACGAATTGATGCTGCAGATAACCGCAAGTACTTCGTCATCTCTTCCCGATACAAGTAATCAAATAATCATACCACACGTAACAATATAAGAAAATTATTCATCCTATTTAGGAATTTTAGCTATTTTTTCTTCTCATATTTCGTTTTAGTGGTAAACTATGTATTGAAAGCGGTAATTTCATCAATACTAAGGAGAAAACTATGAAGAAATTAATTGTGGCCAGTGCGCTTGCATTTACTACGCTTGCAGGCATGGCAACTAGCCCAAAGGTACAAGCAAGCAGTTCTGCAAAATATTCGATCAAACAATACAAGTCAACCAAGAAGTATGGCCGCGGTAGCGTCACTTTCTCTTATCAATTGCCTCAATTAAAAGGAAAATCAGCTGCTATCAAGAAGATCAATAAGGATTTGCGAAACGCATATATGGATAAAGCCAAATACAAAAACGCACTATTCGCCGACGCAAAGACATCAATCTTAGAAGACGGCCATGCTTATCCATTCAAAGATATTACTAAAGCCAATGTTACTTATAATTCCAAAAATGTGATTTCAATACGATGGACGTATTATTATCGCAATGCGTTTACTAGTGATTTCATTATAGGAGGTTGGACTTATTCTCTTAAAACTGGTAAAAAACTTAACATTTTCGATGCTTCTCAAGGAAGCAAAAAATATATAAAAACTAGATTATATAATGCAGCTTTAAAGTTCGGAGCTACTAAGTCCGAACTTTCAGATTATAAGGCATCCAAAGTAGGTTTCTTCATTAAACGCGGAAAAGTATATGCATACCCAAGTATCCTTGTATCAACTGCTGCCAAGTCTATAGTTTTTAATTCCCGTTACAAGTAATTAAATAGGCAAACCACACGTAACCATAGTAACCATATAAGAAAAGATCGTCATCCTATTTAAGATTTTTAGCTATTTTTTCTTCTCATATTTCGGTTTCGTGGTAAACTAGATGTTGGAAACGGTTACTTCATCAATACTAAGGAGAAAACTATGAAGAAATTAATTGTGGCCAGCGCGCTTGCAGTTACTATGCTAACTGGCCTGGCAACCAGTCCAAAGGTACAAGCAAGCAGTTCTGCGAAGTCTGCCAAGGTTTCCTTTAATGCCAAGGTTTCCTTTAAACAGTACAAGATAAATAAGAAGTACAACAATGGGATAAAGGCAAATTATTACTTCAACTTGCCGCAACTTAAAGGAAATTCGGCAGCCATAAAAAAGATCAACAAAGACTTACTCAAGAAATACAAATCTACGTCCTATACCACCTCAAAGGGCATATTCGTCTATGCTAAAAACCCATCAAAAAGCACTAATGTAAAAAATGTCACCTTCTATGATATTACAAAAACAAGCGTGTCCTACAATAAGAATAGTATCATCTCATTCAAAGTAAGCAAGAACTGGTGGGCTGGCTATCAAAATAACAAGAAAAATGTACCGTATCAAGCCATCGGTGGCTGGACCTACTCTCTTAAAAGTGGAAAATTGTTAAGCATTACAGACACTGCCAAAGGCAATAAAGCAAGCATTCAGAAGAAGCTGAACGCAGGCATGATGAAGTACTTTGGGGTTAAAAAGAGTGAAAAAAATTTCCTGTACGATATCTACCTTATTTATTACCTGAAGAGCGGTAAACTATACTTGTACCCAGATATCATTGAAACCCTAAATCCTGAATTCACTCAGCACAACCCACCTATCTACTACAACTCCCACTTCACGATTGAATCCCGCTACAAGTAAATATCCAACACAAAAAGATCGTCAATCCACAATTCGTGGATCTTGACGATCTTTTTCTTTCCCAACATCTAAAAAATTACTTGTCGGCAACAACCAGCATGGACTTAATTGCCTCGCGTTGGTCCATCGCCTCGTAGGCCTCTTGAACATGATCGAGATGAAAACTCTTCGTAAAGACCTTGCCTGGGTGGATTTCACCCTTCAATACAGCGTCCAGCAATACTTCCCGGTCATAGCTAGTGACATTAGCGCTGCCACCGCGCCAGCCGACATTCTTCCAGAAGAACTTGTTGGTTTCAGGTTCCTTTTGCGGAACGCCAACCCGGCCGACAACCGCGCCGGCACGAGCAATTTTCCCTGCCTGGTCGATTGAACTGCTTGCGCCGACACATTCAAGAACGGCATCCGCACCGTAACCATCAGTCAGTTCCAAAACCTTCTTGACCGCGTCCTCGCCGCGTTCGCTGACAATATCAGTAGCGCCGAATTCACGACCCAAAGCTGCCCGACCTTCGTGGTGGCTGAGCAGAATGATCTTCTTTGCCCCGCGCAGCTTAGCCGCGATCACGCCGCACAAACCAACAGCACCGTCACCGATAACCGCTGCCGTGTCCCCTGGCTTAACTTCAGCGCTGGCTGCGGCGTGGTAGCCAGTTGCCATAACGTCCGCCAAAGTCAAAAAGTCCTTAAGCTGGTCTTCAGTGTAGTCACTCGGCTTGCCTGGGATTTTTACCAAGGCACTGGCATTCTGAAAGAGCAATTTCTCTGCCTGGTAACCCTTGAAGTCGCCATAATCAAAGTTTGGACAGTTGCTGTCAAAACCTGCCTTGCAGATCTTGCACTTCATGCAGCCGTGAGTGAACGGAGCAATGACGAAGTCGCCGACTTTGACGTTGTCGACCTTGGCGCCGACAGCTTCTACGATTCCGATGGCTTCGTGGCCAACCGTGCCTGCCGGACGGTTAGAAACGCCTCTGAACCACCACAGGTCAGACCCGCAAACGCAGGCTCTGATTACACGGATTATCGCGTCAGTCTCCTTTTCAAGCTTATCATCTTCAACTTCACGAGCTTCTACCAGCCCTTTTTTTACAAAATATGCTGCCTTCATTCTTTTTCTCGCTTCCTACTTATTAATCTTTAGTACTTTTCGATTAATTGTAGTCTCCAGTTTGAAAAACAACAAATGCTTAGTTTGTATACAATGATATGTTTGCAAATTATAATCAGGGAAAATTCGAATGAATACCTTGCCACCCGAAACAAAAAAATCCCACCTTCGTGACAAATCAAACATCCTTCCATATCTGATTTGTCTACTCAAGTGGGATTGCGTCATGCCAAACGGTTTGACGTTTTCAATTTACTCCCCGTAAATTTCTTCAATCAACGGGAAAGTGCTCCAGGCCTTTGGCCAGCCGCAGTAGAAGGCCAGCTGGGTCACAATTTCAACTGCTTCTTCCTTGGTAATACCGTGCTTCTTGCCCAGCTCCAAGTGACTCTTCAATTGCGGGTACAAGCCGGCTGAGAACAAAGCAGCGATGGTAATCATGCTCCGGTCTCTGGCGGACAGCTTGTCTTCTCTTGACCAAACTTCACCAAACAAGACGTCATCGTTCAATTCCGCGAACTTGGGAGCGAGCTTGCCCAAACGGTCGCGGCCTGCAGTTTGCTTTTCTGCCATTTTAATCACCTATTGACTTTTCTGAAAAAATTACTTGTCAGCAACAACCAGCAATGACTTGATTGCCTGGCGTTGGTCCATCGCGTCGTATGCGTCTTGAACATGGTCAAGGTCAAACTTCTTGTTGAAGACCTTGCCTGGGTGGATTTCGCCCTTCAAAACTGCATCGAGCAGAACTTCACGGTCGTAAGTAGTGACGTTGGCAATCCCGCCGCGCCAGCCGATGTTCTTCCAGAAGAACTTGTTGGTTTCAGGTTCCTTTTGCGGAACGCCGACCCGGCCGACAACCGCGCCAGCACGGGCGATTTGCCCTGCCTGGTCAATTGAGCTGCTTGCGCCGACACATTCAAGAACTGCATCCGCACCGTAGCCGTCGGTCAGTTCCAAAACCTTCTTGACCGCGTCTTCGCCGCGTTCGCTGACAATATCAGTGGCGCCGAATTCACGGCCCAAAGCAGCCCGGTCTTCGTGGTGGCTCAAAAGAATGATCTTCTTTGCCCCGCGCAGCTTGGCAGCGATTACGCCGCACAAACCAACAGCACCATCGCCGATGACTGCAGCCGTGTCGCCAGGCTTAACTTCAGCGCTGGCTGCGGCGTGGTAGCCAGTAGCCATAACGTCTGACAAAGTCAAAAGGTCGTTAAGCTGGTCTTCAGTGTAGTCGCTTGGCTTGCCAGGGATTTTTACCAAGGCACTGGCATTCTTGAAGCGCAGGTATTCAGCTTGGTAGCCCTTATTGCCGCCGGCTTCCACGTTTGGACAGTTGCCGTCAAAACCTGCTTCACAGATCTTGCACTTCATGCAGCCGTGAGTAAACGGCGCAATGACGAAGTCGCCGACCTTGACATTGTCAACCTTGTCACCGACAGCTTCCACGATCCCGATGGCTTCGTGGCCAACCGTGCCTTCCGGCCGGGTGGAAATGCCTCTGAACCACCAGAGGTCTGACCCGCAAACGCAGGCTCTGAGCACACGGATTACCGCGTCAGTATCCTTTTCAAGTTTTGCATCTTCAACTTCACGAGCTTCTACCAGCCCTTTTTTCACAAAATATGCCGCTTTCATTCGTTTCTCGCTTTCTGTAACTAACTCAGTTTAAACTCTTTACAATTATTGTAGCCTTAAGAGAAAAAACTGGTTAATGCTTTGCTTGTATATTGCTATGCACTAAAGCTATAGTAAAAATACCTACTGTTCAATAATTTTCCCCTGTGAATCGCGGGAAAAATGCTTCAGGAAATTCCAGCTGTAATCAGCTTCACTGGCATGAACCCGGTGATCAGCCTTAGAAATCATGATCAGCTGGGCAAAAGGAGCTGAGTAGCCGGTCTTTTGATAATTGTTGATGGTCCAGTTTTTCCCGTCAACCCGCCGTTTATATGAACTATCTGGAACATAGCCCCAGTATGGTGTCCGGGCATAGTCGGCAGTTATTCTGGCCTGCTTCATGCCATTGAGCGTAAAAAGCTCCTTGATCGCGTGACGGACGTCGACGCGGACCATTGGGTTCTTTTTCACGGTGTACTCTGTTGCCTCACCTGTTCCTTCAATGACCTGGAAAGGCATGTCATAGTCAGACTGGCGCTCCAAATCAACCGCCCAGCCGTACATGGCAATGCCGGCAAACATGTCGGGATGCGTGCTGGTCAAGGCAACCGAGGTCGCGCCGCCGTTTGAAAAGCCCAAAGAATAGACCCGGCGGCTGTCAACAGGATATATGCGCAGCGCCTTTTTGACGACTTTGACAATGTAGGGTACTTCAGTATAAGTTGAGGCGTCATCATATTTAGGCGAGATGACGATCATCTTCCCGCTCATGGCCTTTTTTGCCCAGCCGCTCCCTACTGCCTGCTTTTGCGGATCGCCGCCAGTGCCGTTCATGAACAGGACCAGGGGTACCTTTTTCTTGCCAGTGAGGACCGATTCCTTGGCATAAACGTAGGTCGTCCGCCCGTTGACGCGATAGGTTCTAGCCGGGACTGATTTTTTCGCCTGCCTGCTGGCAACCGATCCAGTACGGGAATTTTGCTTGATTAACAATCCCGCGGCTGCGGCGATGGCAATGATCACAATAATTGCGGCTGCCACGATGTTTTTCTTCATAATTGCTCTCCTAGAAAAAAGTCAGTTCACTGCTAGCCTTGCTTCAATGTTTCAGCCGAAATCAGAAGACTTGCACGCCCAGGTTTTCCAAGCGCTCAACCCTGGTAAACCAGCGCAGCAAATTTTCAGTAGGCCCGATTGAGTCGCTGGGCTCTGATCCATGAATAAAGACGCCAAACTTTTTCCCTGGCAAAATCCCGCCGGAATCACGCGACAGCCTTTCGAAAAAGACCTTCGCATAGCCGCTGATGCTGTGCCAATAGATCGGCGCGCCGAGGACAATGGTGTCCGCTTTATCAATCGCTTGGAGCACCTGGTCGAACTGGTCATCCGAAAATCTTTGTGACAATTGATAGATCTTAAGTTCTGAAAGATCGACTTCTTGATAGTCTTTGCCCTGCAGCAGCTTTCTGCCCATCCGGGCCGTAGTGCCGTTGGCATTTTCACTGGCGTTGATAAAAACGATTTTTCCGTCAAGGTCTGACAAATTGGTGTTCTTCTTAAAAAGGTTCATATTTGGTCTCCTCTATTTGAACTTGATGACCTTATTTTACGGTGAGTCTGTGCTTAAGAAAAATACTGTTTAGGCAAACCGGTATCAAGAGAATGCATAGTTGCAGGGGGGCTACCTGGATTTTATGAAAACATGCAAAATCGCATCCCGTGGATGGGATGCGATTCTGTAGTATGTAGTTCGACAGCTTGGCTCGATCAATTAGTTGACTCCTTTAGTTCCGACAAGGATAACCTCATCAACTGGATTTTGAACTTCAACCGTATATCCAGATTTAACTTCACCGGTTTCAGAATTAACGGAAAAAGTCTGAGTACTCGTCGTCCAACCGTCTACACCTTTTTTCTCTACTCGAGTAGTACCCTTTGGAAGAGTGGGATCGTTCTTTCTTATTGTGTTGTATGGTTTAACTGTATATTGGGTGATGGGTTTTGTACCAATAGCAACTACTTGATCGATTTTCTCTTCGATAGGATTTACTGATAGACCGTATGTTTTCCCATCTGGAGCATATGTGGTAGTAACAATATCAATACCATTTTGACCAAGAGTTATCAACTTTCTAGTACCTGATTCCATTGTAGGATCTGCTTTATAGATCGTTTTAAATGGAACGATTTCAGTCTTGATTGAGTCTGCTTTTGAAGTGTTTTTTACCGTATTGGTACTTGTTGAACTTGAATTTGTAGTTTTTGACTCATCTGTATTCTTTGTCTCAACTGCCTTGTAACTAATCTTCACCATCTTATTCTTCGTCTTGGACGTTACTTTAGCAGCTTTGACAGTTACCTGACTAGCAGTGTAACCATCAACCGTAGCAACAGTGTATTGAGCCCAAGAAGAAGTTGACCATTTTCCATAGCTCTTCTTATTGTTCTTAGTATCAGTCTTAACCTTGCGGGAAACATAGGCGTTTTGAACAACCGTCTTGACGCCCTTTGGCTGGTACATCTTGATGGTACGGGTAATTCTCTTGGTTTGGGATGAGTAAGTGTAACGGGATGCTACTTTTTTAGCATAGCTAGTCAGAACATACTTGTCGCCGCTAATCTTATAATATAGCTTACCCTTGATCCACTTGGTCCCATAGACTTGCAAAGACGCATTCTTTTTATAGAATTTCTTGGTCTTCTTACCCTTTGAAGTGAAAATATAAGCTTTCTTAGACACACGCACTTGATATTTGGCTGCTGCTTGAACTTGCGCAGTCCCGGCAATTTGCATCCCTGCAGTAATTAAAGCAACTGATGCAGAAACGCCGATAAAAATCTTGGCAACTTTCATATCCTTTTCCTCTCATTTAAATAATTATCTTTTCACTCTTTTATTTTAGCAGTGTGTCGACAAAAAAGTCAAAAAGCGTTTTTCTTTATTATATAGCGATTTCAAGCGATGCTTATAGCGCTTTTATTCTCAAAAATAATATTTATCCCTTCTTATTGCCCATCTAACTACTGTTTCAACAATTATAAATTGTTATTTACTAATACAATGAGCGTGATAGGAAAAGCTGTTCAAAATAATTCTTTTTGTTCTATTCTCACATAGCTTTTCAACCGGGTGGCAGCAATTTGCGGAGAAACCACAAACTTCTCAGCCACCTCTTTGATCAAACTAGTAGACAAGTTATCCAGATCTACTATTTTCTTTAATTCGCAATTCGGCAGTAAAAAGTCCAATGCAAACTCTTTGATTTTGGCCAGATCGTCAGCATTATCGCAATTGATCATTTCCAGCCCTTTGTCTATTTTCTTCTTTGCCTTTTCATCTTCAGATAACATTCTGCTTCCCTCTTTTTTCGAAATTTCTGTTTCCATCATCTCCGAACCTTAGTGCTTAGCCGTACTTATGTTCTACTGATAACAATATTGTACTACCTCCATTTTACAAACACCAGTTCTTTTCAAAAAAGTTAATCTTTCTGGAGCTGTTTAGACCTAGCTAAAAAAGCAGCATCCTCCCTCAAGGATGCTGCCCGCTAATACTCATCATCTCCCAGCCATTTGCTGACCTTCTCTGGAGTGTCTAAAATCACCATCGGCCTTTTAGCAGCAAGCCTTCTAATGGTCTCTCTTAATTTCTCTCTGTCGTCAGTAACTGGTGCTTTCGTATCTTTCATGCGCTCCTCCATTAGTACCAGTCACCAGGATCATCCTCGTACTCTTCCCGTTCCATCTTTTTGACGATTTTGTTCAGCATTTCGTTGATTCCCATGACTTTGTCAGCAAAGCCCCGGCCAAAATCATTAGCCAGTTTGTTTTTAAAATCATCCACAGCAGACGGATCATGCTCATTGAGGTGATAACCATAATAATAATTGGAAACCTTGCTTAAAAACGGGATCACCGTGACGGTCCTAATAAGAGTCGGCTTGCCATTATAGTATTTGTCCGCATCTGCTTGCGTTACCTTCTCATATGTTATGCTTACAGACCATTCAAAGTATCCATCATCTATTCCGATGGTTACCTCACTGTAACTGTTGCTCAAATCCTCCTCATACCAGAACTTATGCCGCTCTTTTTCACCATCTTCTTGCTCATTCAAGCCTGGTATGCCTTGCCTAAACATGCCCCGGACAATTACCAGTTTATTTGATAAAAGATCATCATAGAGCTGGGCCAAGGTCTCTACTCTGGTCCATGAAGCTCTTTCCAATAGTTCTGGTTTGTGCCGCATGTTCCGGATGGTTTGGTACGGAATACCAGTTATGTTAGCCAGTTCACCGACATTTACGTCATCCAGAAGCAAGGCCTTCCTAGCATCTTCTAGTTCATTCATTCTTGAAGCACTAATCCTTATGTGTGAGTATCGTCTTTGCCGCATGTTTTTTCCACCTTAAAATAGTATCTAAGCTATATTTTGCCATTTTAGAGTACTTTGAGCGGTACAATTAGCACTTGCGTTCTTGAAAAAGTGTTTATTTCATCAAATTAAGCTCTTCGTTAGCTTTGACGATTTCATTTTTCAGCAATACGGCAAAGGGGTGTTCTAAGCTGTAGTCACCGCAAATTACATGAGTCAATGACTTCATATCACTTGACATATCAACCTTGTCACCCTTCCCGTTAATAATGATCAACAGGTATTGCTCAGAAGTAATCATTTTATCGCCAAAATGTAATTTTAAAACGCAATACCGGCCCAGACGGCCAAGATCATCTGAAAAACCGTCTGACACACACGCATGGCCGTTTCATCTTTCTTCAAGACAGAGCAGAAGGCCTGATCAGTATATAGCCCTTGATACTTAGACTTTTTCATTGCAAAATATCCCTCTTTTTTCGTATCATGCTAAAACGCCTTGTTTTTTCTATAGCTTTATTTGAGCACTAGTTAAGTACTCTGTAAAGTACCTAACGTAAATATTTTTTTGACAAAAAACTCTAGACAAAAAAGTCTAGAGTTGATTACGCTTAACTGTTTTAGTCTGTAATGGTAAAGCCATATATCGCTCTGGCCTTACCGTCATATCTTATCTCACCAAATTCAGCTTTTGGTTAGCCTCGATAATCTTGCCTTTCAAGAATATCGCTAAAGGCTCATCCAAACTGTAGTCACCGCAGATCACGTGGGTCAAGGACTTCATGTCACTTGACTCGCCTTCCTCCTTGCCTTTTCCGTTGATGATGATCACAGGACACTGGCCTGGCAAAACGGAGTCAGTATCTTCCACACTGCAAAATTGGTAAACAGATTGTAAATTCTTGTTACCAAATGGATTAATGCCGCACAAGATTACCGCACCGCAATCTTCATCAAAGTAATCGTCACCGATCAGCCTGAACATAGTCATGTCCATCTTGGACGTGCAAAAGCGGCCGAGAAGGCCAAGATTGTCTCTTTCTTTAGCTATCCGCAGTGAGTAGAAGTGCTTCTTCTCATCTTCATCCAGCACTACCACTTGAGCAAGCGGGCCATTGACCTTATCTTGCTCGCATCCAGCCGTGTTCAAGAGCACCTCCGACATTTTTACCTCCGGGAAAATAGCCTGGAGCACCCGCATGGCAGTTTCATCATTCTTAAAGACCGTGCAAAAGACTTCATCATTGCTCAGCCACTGGTAGTTATCTTTTTCCATATTCATATTTTTCCTTTGCTTATATAGCAACCACAAGATTATTTCTCTCTGCAACTTTATTAAAGCACTTCCAAAATACTCCGCAAAGTCCCGTTTTATTTAGAAAGGAAAAGCCCGCGCAAGCGCGCAGGCTAAGGGATTCTATCATAAGTCAATTTTCTTGCATTGCCAAAAATGAGACTCGCCTTCCTGTTATCTTTCCGACAAAAAAACGTCCCCGGTTCCCCAGAGACGTTACACTCACATCACGCTAATCAGCAAGATGCTGATAAGCAGGGCCAAAGTAAAGCAAATGCCAAGCAGCCAGCCCAGGACTCTGACTGATACTTTGATCAGAAAAGCGGCAATTGCTACCGGCACGGCTACTATGGTCAGAAATATCAGAAAAATCAGAAAAGCAATCGTAAGCATCTTCAGGTCCTCCAGCTTCTTGTCTACCCTTCCTTGTGCAAACTAAATTTACCCAAGCTCGCCGGGCCTGTCAATGATCTTGCTCTGCTCAGTCGTTTCTTCTGCGCCTGCGGTTGTGGTTAGGACTGCTGTAATACTGCCGCTTTGACTGATACATCTGCTGGTCAGCCAGCTGCATCAAGCGCTCCAGATTTGCCTTCGGGTGGGATTCGCTGTCAGCATAGCCGATGGAAAAACTGATCTTTTGCCCAGTTTCGATCCGCCACTTAACCGCCTCAATTTCCAGCAGGTGCTTGTATCTTTCTCCTTCCTCTGGACCGCCAGGCACGATAGCGGCAAATTCATCGCCGCCAATCCGGTAGCAGTCACCGTTTTTGCCCAGCACTGACTTGATGATTTCCGACACCTGCTGAATCAGTTCATCGCCAGCCACGTGCCCTTTGTTGTCATTGGTCTCCTTTAAACCGTTGATGTCAATTGAAAAAGCCAGGCAGTTTTTACCGCCTTGCGCAAGCGCCTCTTGGGACAGCTTCTCCTCATAGGCATAACGGTTGTGCATCCCGGTCATCACGTCCGTCCGCATCAGCACGTTGTCCTGGTGGATGGTCAGATCGCTGATCTTTTGCGTGAAGTTGTTGAACCGGTTCAGCAAAAAGCACATCCCGATCGTAATGGACATTGAGGTCGTCCGCAACATGCCCATGCTGACTTCTTGAATAACGATTCCCAGCAGCACTACAAAAAAGGTATAAAACATGAACAGCCGGTCGCTGCCCATCACGCTCTGCTCAAAATGGTGAAAAGCCAGTACGATCACGGCCATGACGATCAAGCAGATGCAAAGGTACAAGCCGTAAAACCGGCCTTCATGATAAACGTTATGTCCATCAATATAGAAAATCCAGCCGGTAAAAATCGAGGTGAACTGCAAGGCAGTATTTCCAACCAGCAATATCTGCAGCAAGCGGTCATATTTCGACCGATGCATCCAGATGTGAATAATGCAGTAGCCCAAAAGCGGAATCAGGCTGTAGTTCACAAACTTGCAGATCACATGGCAGACCCGGTAAATGCCCGGGCCGCCGTTCAGCATGAACGAGATCCATTCAGCCAGATCTATGACCAAGAGCAGGGCCAGCGACCAGTAGCAGCTCCGCTTTTCCCGCTTGCTGTAGTGGCTGTTTTTGTAAACCAGGCTGATCAAGCCAGCGATAAATAAAAAATTGATCAGCTCAATCACGGTGTAATAATCAGTTAAGTCAAAACCGGACTGCTGATCAAATATCCATAACTTCTCAAACATATTTTTCTTGATTCAGTTCCCTATAATATTTAAGCAATTATTTTCCTCACTGCTATCATTATAGTTCATGCCGGTGACAGGTTCAAAGCGAAAAAATCCAAGCTGAATAAAAAAGCGGCCTGCCTAAATTAGGCAGCCGCCAAAAGATCATGAGAACATTTCCGCCACGATTTCGTCGTGCAGTTGGTTGATCCGCTCGCTGGTTTGCTTCCAGTTGTATTCGTCCTGCTGCTTGTTGCGGTAGGCGTAAAGCTGGGCTTCATTGATGTACTTCAATGCTATTTCCCACTGCTGGCTGGTTCCCCAGCCTCTGGCATAGCACAGGGCCAGACGGTAGTCGATCTCAGCTACCAAGTCCTCATCGCCTTCTTGCAGCAGCTGCTCGGCCATGCTGTAGTAGCCAAAAGCGATCTTGTCGTTTCTCTTCACGAAATTCCCGAAGCGGAAGGCATCCCCCAGCTTGTAAAAGGCGTTTGGATTGCCGGCCAGGGATGCCTCAGTAAAGTAGTAAAAAGCCTTCTCCTGGTCTGCTTCCCCAACCCGGCCAAAAGCATAGATATAGCCAAGGTTGCACATGGCCTGGGCATTGCCGTAGTCGGCCGCCTTCTGGTAGCACTGCAGGGCCCGTTCATAATCCCCCTGCTGGTAGGCCTCAGCTCCCCGGTTCAGCCAGGTCTCGCCTATCTCGTCCATCTTAACGAATTTGTTTTTGTCCGAATTTGGCATTTTAACCGCCACTCTTTCTAAAAAATCAACTCAGCGCCAGCTCCTTGACCGGATACGCGATTGGCTGCGTTGAGGTCTCATAAGCCGGCAAGCCGTGCAGGGCCCGGTAGATGGCCCGCTCAATCGAAGACAGCCCTGCTGAATCAGCAATTGCCAGCCGCTTGGCGTACTTGCGCAAGGCCTTGCTGGTTGAGTGCTTGTTCAAGTTCTGCACCATTACCGTCAGATCGGCCCGCTTGAGCGCGTGCTTGTAAAAAGCTTCCGTGTCTGAAAACTTGAAGGCGTCGATCACCTTGCAGCGGCCGTGGTGCTGGCCAACCAGCTTCTGTATTTCTTGGCTGCGCAGCTCATTGCCGATGACCACCGCGACGCTGCACCCGTGCAGGTCATAATTCAAGGTAGTCACGTCGCCGGCGTCTTTGTCCTTGTCTTCTGTTTCACTTCTGGCCGGCTTTTTCTCCTGTGCCTTTTCCTTCTTGGCCCCGGCCTGCCCTTGCGTCTGGCTGACCCAGCGGACGATCATCTTGGCCGGATTGTTCTGGTACCAGGCCAGGTCGACAATGTCGCCTTCGTGGACAAAGCCGGTTTCGCTCTGGCCGGCGTCAATCACCGCTGGCACGTCATAGCGGTCAATCCCCGCACACTCGCTCAGCCGCTCGCCCATGGCATTGTGGCTGACATATAGGTCCCCGCAGGCATCTCTCTCCACGATCCCGTAAGGCAAGGTCGCGATGTCGGACGGTTCCCCGACTGCTTCAACGATGCGGACCACCCGGGCCGGATGGCTGCTGGCATCCAATTCAGCCAGGTCGCCGTTTTCAATGTTCAAGTTCTTGACCGCCAGCTCGTTGATTTCAGCCAGCAGCTGGCCCTGCTCATTGTAAAAGCTCCCGCCCTTCAGGCCCCTGGAAAAACGGCAGAGCTGATGACCGGAATTGATTTGGTAGGGACTGCTGGTCTCTGCTTCCTCATGACGGATGATTTTGACCTGCTTTAAGTCCTCCGGGCTATCCGAATCTGCGTCCTCGCTGCTATCTTCCTCGTCCTCATCTTCTTCGCCTTCTTCATCTTCATCTTCTTCGTCCAGCTCTACCCTGGCCAGATTCAGGAGGTTTTCAATGGCGATCGCCCCCAGCCGCAATGACGTGCTGCTGTCGTCCAGGGCGTCAAGCACATTTTTCACCTGCTCGCGGTAGTCCAAATAGTATTCGTTCATTTTTTCCCTTTTTCCTTCCATGTATTCGCTTACCTTTTCTCTTTTATTATCGCAATTTTTTCAAAAAATAGCAGACTATCTCCGAAAAAAATCAGGAAAAATACAAAAAAATACTGTTTTTATTGTCAAAAAGTCCCTACTGTAAATCCGACCGGCTGGCTTTGATCACCCGGGCCACGTTTTCACTGGTCCGGGCCAGGTTTGCAGCCCCGTCTTCCAGAGCTTCATTTAAGCTGCAAACGCCTGGCAGAATGCCAAAAATAGCCGCAAAGCCTGCCTCATACAAGGATTCGCTTCCTTTTCCCACCTGCCCGGCCAGAGCAATGACGGGCACGCCGGCCTTTTTTGCCTCCTGGGCCACGGCATAAGGCGTCTTGCCGAACTTGGTCTGAAAGTCGATGCCGCCCTCGCCGGTAAAGACATAGTCGGCTCCGGCCAGCTTCTCGGCCAGCCGGCTTTCTTCAATCACGATCTCGGCTCCAGGCCGCATCTGGCAGCAGCTGAAGGCTAAAAAGCCGGCCCCTAAGCC
>NZ_BOCG01000716.1 GCF_016587775.1 Lactobacillus nasalidis
AAGGCCGGAGACCGGGTGACGGTGGAAGCGCCGATGGGCAATTATGAAGTGACCATTTTGTCGGTCAAGTAGAAAAAACAAAAAAAACGTTTCGCCTGGTGATATGACCCCCGAAATTAGGACACTAATTTCGGGGGTTATTTTCATGACTAAATACACTAAAGAAATCAAACTCGCTATCTACCACGAATGGGTAGACGATCATAGAAGAGGCACCTACCTCAGCCGAAAATATGGGATGGAGCGTGGAGGAATCCAATATTTGGTAGACTTGATCCAAAAGCATGGCGAAGCCATTTTGGATCGCCCTCAACAGAAATATACTGCTGATTTCAAGCTCGCTGCCATTGATAGAGTTCTGCTAGGTG
>NZ_BOCG01000717.1 GCF_016587775.1 Lactobacillus nasalidis
ACAAGCTATTCACAAATATATCGATTACTACAACAACGTAAGAATCAAAACAGGACGAAAAAACATGACCCCGATTGAATATCGGAATCATGTTCTAACAACCTTAACGGCGTAATACTAATTTGTCCCAATTTTGGGGGTCACATCATTCTCGGGCTTTTTTTATGTTTTAAGGAGAGTACAGGATTTTTGAACGAAAAACAGTGGTTATTAGTGTCTAGAAATGCTGATTCTAAAGGATTCCAGCAATTGGCGATAACAACTAATTTTGAATTTGGTTCCCGTTTTGGTTCCCGATTAGAGATCCTCTAAGATTTCTTCAATTTGGTGATCGCTCTGTTGGCGTAGCTCATCAATTAGGTAGGCATACTTTTTGGCTGTAACCGACATGTCGGCATGCCCCAAGCGCTTGCTGATCGCATAGAGTGGCACTCCGCTAAAAAGCAGAAGAGCGACGTGGCTATGACGCAAGCTGTGGAAGTGGAATCCTTCTTTCTCTAACCCACATTTGGCCAAGTGGCGCCTCAGCGTATGATTTGTGGCCGATGAAGAGATGTACGATCCATCGCTAGGTGCAAAAACTCGTTCCTGGCCATTGACCTTAAGTGGTGCTATCAAATCGAGAAACTTACTGGAAACCCTAATGAATCGATTTGAACTAGCTGTTTTCGGCTTCTTAGTTCTATGGGCAATATAATCATAAGACTTATTTACCCTGATTGTATGGTTATTATAGTCTATGTCGTCCCATTCAAGTGCAAGTATTTCTCCAAATCGCATGCCGGTATAAATGGCACATAAGATCATGTACCTGCTGACGTATTTGGGAGAGATGTTGTCTTCCAGGGATGCGATTAAAGATTTGATTTCAGACCGTGAGAGGTACTCAACGTGTCTTGTCTTAGATTCATCCCATACCAGAGTAATCTGATCTGCAAAATTGCGTGGGATGGTTCCCTCATAAACGGCATACTTGGCGCACGACTTTATTGTCCCGTGAACTTTTTCCATGGTTGATTTGGAATGATCGTGGCCATAACTATTAATGAATTGTTGGTAGGACCTCTGCGTTATGCTAGAAATTTTAGCTTTGCCAAAGTATTGCTCAATTAGGTGGCCAATATTGATATAGCGCTTTTTAGTGTTGTCAGACACTTTTGACATTTTAAAAGTTTGCGCCCATTCTAAAAAATACTCTACAAATATCGGGTCAGTTGGGGAGAGCTGTTGCTTGTCTTTTGCAACTTCCATTTTGTTGGCCCACTGTTGTGCCAAACGTTTGGTCTCAAAGCCTTGCTTACTCTTGGTATGTCTTTTGCCATTTGCATCATACCAAGAGATTTTTGCTCTCCAACCACTGTCTTTTTTCTCAATAAAAGCCATGGCTAGTCACTGCTTTCCAAAGCTATTAGATCATCTAGGACTTGTCCAGGCGTCTTGTCTAAAGCCTGGGCAACTGCACAGATCACTTTTACTGTTTGGTTGGAAAGTTGCTTGGTGTCAGCCGTGGCATGGGATAAAGTCATTTGCGAAATCCCGGATAGCTTAGAGATTTGATACTTTGTGATATTATTTTGATCGATGTATTTTTTCAAGACGTTCATCTAATTTTTTACCTTCCCGCTTTAACTTGAATTGAATCAGTTTCAATAATCCATAAACAATGGCACTTACTAAAAGAAAATATTTCATTTTTTATACCCAATGTTGATATAATAAAAGGGTGCAAAGGCAAGAAGCCTCTATGTAGAGTCTTCTTTGTCATTGCCATCTTTTTCTTGCTCTTGCTTGATTTTAATTTTTTTCAACTCGTTGTCTAAGTGCAAACCAATTGTACTTTCGACTTCTTTTGCAATTTTAGTTGAAATTAAAATACAAGCTATGAAGTAAGATAAAGCTTTCAACATTGGTTTTCCTCCTTTCTTAACCTTACACATATATACTAACATACTTGTTAGTATATAACAAGAGGAAAACGAGAAAAAAGCACGTTTTTTAGGCTTTTTGCCTAGAGACGTGCTTTTTTCTATGCTGCTTTATTAGTTAAAACTCTAGAAATAGTTTTACTATCTGATCCAAGAATCGGGGTAATAGGAACAGAAGATTGGTTTAGAAATAAATCATTTATTTCGTCTAAATTGTTTATTTTTTCCTTGTCATTTAAAATCGCATAAAACGTTGCTGTCGAGTCGATAGCATGGCTTAGCTGTGCATCAACCATGTAAAGTTTTGCATTGCTAATCTTGTTGGGTTGGGTTATGGCATTTACCAACTTTTTTGTGCCACCAATAACAGGGATTGAGAAATCAAAAGTGTAGGAATAACCATTTTCGCCAGTTACTACATAAGGAGCATCATAAGCCACCTCATTTTTAGTTAATGCATTAAAAAGGTCTTCCTTAAATGTATTAACTACATTAGTGTCATTGAGCAGAATTAAATCATAAATTTTCAATAACCCTTGTACCATTCTTTGTTTTGCAATTGGGAACTTTGAACTGTCACATTTTACAAAAATCTCTTCACTATCAATAGTCAGTCCGTATGTCTTGACGGTGTTATAAAGAAGATTGTAGCGATGTGATCCCTTTCGAAAAGTAAACCCGTGAGACTCAAGGTAGTCCATTGTCCACCCATCATCTGTAAGTTTGATAGTTTTATCCGAGTAAGTGATGGCATAAAGAACAATTTCGTCAAAGCTATTGTCCAGAAATGGCGTATCGATTCTAACTATTTGAGGGCTCAAATCAACGTATGTCTCGTTGTCAGTGAGCCACTTTAAATATGCTTCTTTTAACGCAGTAGCATCCATTTTTATGAGCCTCCTTTGTTCTTTATATTAGTATATTCCAAAAAGCTATCAAACGCGTCAACAATGCTGTTTACGTTAGGAAACTTAGCTTGAGGCAATGGAAATGCAATTCTATCATGCGGCACAATATCTGGATTATAGATGTGAATGTGGTCTGAATGCCTTGTATCTGGATATCCATCAGGATTGTGATGGCCTTGTCCCACATCAACTCTTACTATCTGCTCGTGATTGCTTTTAAGCCTTAAGTGAATACTATAGCGCTTCTGCAAATAGAAAGTGCTTGATACAAATACGTGAAGTATATATTCAATACCGTCTGATTCTCCAACTACAACCGAATCTTCTTTGATCCTTTCTAGATTTAAAGAAATTAGCTTGTTTCTTATGTCATTGATGCTAAATAAATTGGATGGGTGTTTCAATGACTCGATAAGGTATTTGATATCTTCTGATGTGAGATTATTAATATCCATAACATCCTTTCCAAGCCCGCAGCCGCGGGCTTTTTTGTTTTACCTGCTTGCCGTACCTGATCATCTGGATCTTCTTGCCAAAATAGCTTTGATGCAATCGCTCCTCTATAATTAGATAGAGGAGGCGATTAAGTTGCTTAACGACATTATTGCAACATTACTAACAGTTGGCGGGGTGGGCTTTGTTAACTTCATGGTCACCGAACAACTCGGAACAGTCAATCTCTACAAAGACTCTAATCAAGCAAGATTGGGTTATAGCTTAATATGGTCTATCGTTGATTTTTCTATTTATCTATTGGCTAAAAATCTTCTTTCAAGTTACTTGCAAGGTGATGTGCTTCTAATTGCTGTCATGCTGATCACGTTAGTCGGGGCTTGGCTTATTACATACCTATTGGCCTGGCCACTGCATGATCTGCTGTTTACCTTGTATTCCAAGAAGACAGCACAGCATAAAAGCAAAGATTTCTTGATTGATAATCAATCAGTTTTAGAATCAACTTTGGTAATTGAAGACAAAGAAACTAGGGTTTATGTTTACGATTTTGAACATAATCCATTGGGGTATGGTGTTCTCTCTGAGTACAGCACCGATGAGAATAACAGTTGTATCCGTGTCGATCCTTTTAGAGATCCAGATGGGGAAACTCATTTGCAAGATTCTTATGATGATCTAATGCTCAAGATTCAAAGCGAAACGTATCAAGAAAAATACGACACACGCCAATTTATTGATTTTAAGCATCGCTTTATCATAATCGTTGCAATTGAAGACCCAGAAAGCTGATGCTATTTTGATGGCGGTCTTTTTCTGCCAGTAGTTCTTTTTACCTTCTTAGTACCAGTATTTCTATTTTGTGCATTTCCTTTATGGTTATCGTTCATGCCATTGTCCTTCCAAGCCCGCAAGCGCGGGCTTTTTTATCTACTGCCATATCTGATCATCTGGATCTTCTTGCCTAGGATTCGGCCGGGGTGGTCCTTGTCTAAGATGATCGTGTCGTAGGCGCTGTTATCAGGAATCAGCTCAATCGTGTCACCAACATGCTTGATCGGCTTAATAGCCGTGTTATTTCTAGTCATGTTCTTTCCTCCATCATGACTCAAACATACAACATTCCTAAAGCGCTGCTTGCATCCCTTTAAGCCTTAACATCAGGACACGATCGACAGCGTTATCGTATTGGCCAGACAGGCCACATTGCTCCATGAACAGGCCCTTGCTGATCTCTTCGATTGATAGGCCTGTTTGCCCTAAATAGTCATCAAGCATGCCAGCTATCATGCTGCAGTTTGCTTCGAATTCCAGGCGGATGTGCTCTGCAGGCGTTGCCTCATATAGAAGGGATGATTGCCCAATGTGGGCTAATTCGTGCTCCAAGACGTACTTCTGCCGAAGCGGAGGTAGGTTAGAGTTGATGACGATCACATCAAGGTCAGTCATGTAGTAGCCATCTGCATCCATTGGGTAATAGACCACTTTATGGTTATTGATTGTCCTCATCTGGATCACGTCCTTTAAGGTAGGCTTCGGCGATCTGACGGAGGACAGCTCGGTCACGGTCGGTTACTGGCTTGCCGTCAAAACTCATCACGTGTGATAGAGCTTGCTCGACGGTTTCTGACTGTTGCTTCTCGCCATCCCTCGGCGGGAAAAAGTCGTCGACAGAGACGTTAAACAATTCCGACATTTTGTACAGCATGTCTTGATTTGCTTTCCGAGCTCCAGTCTCGTATCTGGTGACCGTTACTCTTGAAGTATGAAGCCGGTCAGCTAAATCTTGAGTAGTCCAGCCTTTCTGTTCTCTAAAAGTCTTGATTTGTTTTCCAATGTAGGCGCTTAATTCAAAGTCTTCCATAGTGCTTTCGCCTCCTTATACTTACATTTTAGCCTTTTTGGTACTTTTTGAAACTTTTTTTACCAAAAAGGTTGCAAAAAGTACCAAGACGGTACTATGATATAGATGTACCGGAGCGGTACAAGTCTTAAAAAGGAGGCGGGAGTGATGCAGTACAATCTGCTAAAGCTTAGGAAGTACGACCGTAAGATGTCGCAGGCTGAAGTAGCTAAATACCTTGGAATTGCCACACATACATATAATCAAAAAGAGTTGGGTAATCGAGAGTTTACTCAGGATGAAATGTTTAAGCTTGCCAAGTTGTTTGGCAAGCCGATTGATGATATTTTTTTGCCTAGATAGTACCATAATGGTACAGGAGGACGACATGGAGATTTTTAAATTTGAAGGTGCTGACGTAAGAGTGGCCGAATCCAACGACCAAGTATGGTTTGTTGGCAAGGACGTAGCGAAGGTCCTTGGATATAAGGACACGGTTAATGCACTCAAAGCGCACGTTGATGAAGAAGACAAAAAAGGGGGGTGGCAAATCACCACCCCCTCTGGAACTCAGCCGATGACTGTTATCAACGAGTCCGGCTTGTACAGCCTGGTTCTGTCGTCAAAACTGCCGACGGCCAAGAAGTTCAAGCACTGGGTCACCAACGAGGTGCTTCCGGCCATTCGCAAGCATGGTGCTTACATGACCGGCGAGAAGATCGAAGAGATCCTCAGCGATCCCGACACGATCATCAAGCTGGCCACCGAGCTCAAGGCAGAACGGGAAGGCCGCTTGATCGCTGAACAGCGGGTCAATGAGCTGACTCCAAAGGCCAGCTACTACGACTTGGTGCTTAAGAACGAGTCCCTGGTTACGATCACTCAGATCGCAAAGGACTACGGGATGAGCGGCCGGGAGATGAACAATAAGCTGCACGAGCTTAAGGTTCAGTACAAGCAAGGTTCCACCTGGTTGCTGTACTCCAAGTACCAGAAGACCGGCTGGACCCACAGCGACACCATCGTGGTTGATCGGACTGACGGCACCAAGAAGGCAGTGATGCAGACCAAGTGGACTCAGAAGGGGAGATTAGGGCTGTATGAACTGCTGAAGAGCAATGGCGTTCTCCCACTGATTGAGCAGGAAGAATTAGATTTTTAGCAGAAAGCGTGACTGAAATGACTTCTACTCCTACTACTCGCGAGTATCTGTTAGACAGCTTGGCTGAATCTAAGGATGCCAGAACGCGGGCCTATGCGGCCTACCGTGGGCGTGAAATAGACAAGCTGGTGAATGATCCAGCATCAGAAGTACGCGCGGCCGTTGCCCGAGGTGGGCACTCCCTTTACAAGCTGGTTAATGATCCAGCGCCAGAAGTACGTGCGGCTGTTGCCAGCAGTACCAACAGCCTTAGTCAGCTGGACAAGCTGGCTAGCGACCCGGCTCCAGAAGTACGGGCAGTTGTAGCACTCAGAAAAGGCTACTGCGTGCAAATGATCAATGATGAGGATCCAACCGTCCAAGCTGTTGCCTGGTGGGCACTGGACCACGGGGTGTAATAGAGGTGATCAAGATGGAAGACAACAAAATTGCATTAAGCATGCAATTAGAAAATTTAGATCAGTTAGAAAAGCTCCTTTCCCGTGCAGTAAAGCAGGAAAAGGAGCTGAGAAAAACTTTGAACGAAATTGAAGCCCTCGAGCCTGACATTGGCTTTAAAGTCCACGTAGATGCGGCAGACATTCAGACAGCAAAGAAGGCCAGTGAACAAATGGCTAAGAAACATGAGGCTGATTTAGGCCTCTAAACGTCACTCATCAATCTTCAAGTAGTGTTCAAGCATCTTTTTAACGACAAAGTCTGTGTAAAGATTACTTTCGGTCGTTGCTTGGGTGTAAATGGCTAGTAGCTGCTCTCCCAAGTCTTTAGAAGAATTAATTTCCGTAGCTAATTCTTCTACCCGCTTTTGAATAGGCCATTTATTCTCGAATTCACTATCGGCCTGTTCAAGTGCTTCTTTGAAGTCTTTGTTAAATTCATCGCGAGAAAGTTTGCTCATATTGATCACCTCCAGTGTAAATGGATACACACAAATTATATCGCTAGATGTAGTGTGCTTCAAATCGGAAAGGCTACAACATAATGTGGAATGAAATTGAAAAGATTTTAAAAAAGAAGAAGATGAGTATCTATAAATTGGCCAAACTTACCGGCATTCCAGATACCAGCCTTCATAATTACAAGAACGGTTCACAGTTATCGTTCGTCAATGCATGCAAGATTGCTGATGCGTTGGGCGTCTCGCTAGACGATCTGAGAGGAGGAACTAAAAATGGAGCTGACAGTTAACCCTGAAGATTTAAAACCGCTTGTTGACCAGCTGATGGCTAGCTACGGATACATTCCTGCCGATGAAACAGTCGGCAAGACTATCGGGATGGATGAATTCAGAAAAAAGTACTGCGGTGGAAAAGCCGCGGAATGGGTCCGCACCTACATCCTTGACCGGTATCCAGAAACGAACTGGGAGAACGGTGGATGGTGCGTTAACCCGCACAGAACAGAAGGCGGCCGCAAGACGATCATTTTTGAACGTAAAGCGGCCGCTTGGATGGATGACCATCAAGAGATGATCGATTGGAATGAGAAGCTAAGATAGTCGGATTTTCATAGCCATAGCGGTCTGATCTCCATCAAGGATCAACTTAACAGGGAGCGTCTTCTTGATCTCTCTTTCATCGATGATGAAGGAGAATCTAATCGTATCTTCGAGTTTAAAGCCTTGAAGATACTGGAAGACAATAATGAATTCTTTGGCTGAACGTGATGGTACGTTTAGCGGAGTGCAATCAGAATAGCATGTTTTCTGTCCGTCAGAGCTTTCGAGCAGGACGACAGGACACCAGGTTGACTCAACATATTCATTCTGGTTCTTCAGAAGAATATTGGTGATAGTCGAAGGGCGTGAAGACATGTTGCTAACGAGCAAGCTGACTGTTAGTTGAGAGCGGTTGGGACCTGACTTAAGCTGGGATGCCCAACGTAAATAGCACTTGGTTTTAATGTGCTTTTCGTAGTAAGTCGATGCTAAAGAGAATGCTGACATTAGGAACGAAAGAACTGAGATTAAGATTGAAATTATTCCCATAGGTGGTGATCTCCATGCAATACAACAGGGACAAGGTTTATTTAGTCATCTCAATTGTATCAATGATTCTAGCAATCATTGGTGTAGTATTGGCAATTTTAGGCAAATAGGAGGACAACATGCTTTACGCGATAGTAGCGGTATTGGCCGCGTCTTGGATGTGGCTGCGGGCATCAGGGATGCTGGCAGCGTCAAATTGGGCAGCGTTAATTACCATTGCCGTGGTGACCTGGGCAATGGTTTACAGAGGAGGTGAGCATCATGAGCGCAGAGACGATTAAGCGCCTGGTCAAGGCATCAAATGCCTTCACGACCGGTAAAAAGACAGAAAAAAAGCCTAGCTCACAACAGAGCTAGACCGTTAGGGATGCAAGGGCTAGTTTTGGCCGACCGGCCTTGCGTCCAAAGGAGATTATACCATGACAAAGCAAAACAAAAGTTCTGAAGAATTTGGGGGGAGCAGATACTTTTTGAACATCCCCGCTGGTGTTGCTCATGATCCAGACCTGCAGAAGGCACCCAAATCGATTCTCATCTTCGGGGAGATTTGGTCAATGCTCAATGTGACCGGATCTTTCTTTATGAGCAATGACAAGATGGCCCAGCTCTACCATTGCAGTCCATCTACTGTCAGAAATGCCTTGAAATTGCTGGAAGATAAGGGCCTTATTACCCGGGAAAACATTTATAGACCGGGCACTAAGGAGGTTATCCACAGAAAGATTTCCACAGGTTCTAAGGTGGGGCAATACATCGGCATACCCCCTGCCGACACATCGGCGGACCCTCTGCCGACAGACGACCCCACCCCCTGCCGACAGACTGGCGGGATAATAGAACATATACCCAATAGAACAGAT
>NZ_BOCG01000718.1 GCF_016587775.1 Lactobacillus nasalidis
CCGTCTTGGCTGCCGCCGTCGTCGGCTCAAAGTCGTGCGGATCGGTGTTGCCGTTGGCGATCAAGGCCGTTGCCTTGCCGTATTTGCCGACGATGTTCTGGGCAATGTCGGCGTAAATGTTGGTTGAAGTTACAATCTTGATCTGGTTGCTGCTCTTTTGCTCGCTTTTGGCGCAGCCGGCCAGGAAGAGGGCGGCTATAAGCAGGGCCGGCCAGATGAATAAATGTCTGTATTTTCTTTTCATGTCTTTTCCTTTCAAGATCTGCAGCTTGTCTGCAAATCATATTAGAATACGGGAAAAAATCCCAAAAGTCAAGGCCGCGGGCACAAACGATGGTAAAATAAAAAGCATGAATGATTTTAAGTTTACCAAAAGAGAAAAAGTTTATCTCCTGCTGGCCCTGGCGGTGCTGGCAATGCTGTTTGTCTCAAGCTCGATGACCTACCACGAGCAGAAAATGAAGGCCGGCTTCATCCATACCTACCTGGGCTGGCTGGAAGACTTGATCCAGCGGCTCAATATCTACTATGGCGGGGTCTGGCACAATGTCAGAACTGACGGGTCGGCCGGCTTTACCCAGTTCGTGGTCCGGAAGCTGGCCCACTTCACGAGCTATTTCTTTTATGGCCTGTTTGCCTACCTGGGCTTGAAAAGAGTTTTTGTCATCAAGTGGACCGGCCCCTTGTTTGTCTGGGCCAGCGCCTTTGCTTTCGCGGCCATGGATGAGTTCCACCAGTTTTTGACGGGGGACCGGACGCCGAGCGTGCATGACGTGATGCTGGATGCCAGCGGGGCGCTCTTGGCCATCGTGCTGGCGGTGATTTTTTACCGGATCAGAAATGGTTCAAGTCGAAAAAAGTCGGCCATTTGACCGCTGAAACCGTTGAATTTCTGCCTTTCCTGAGTTATTATAAAAAAGTTGATTATATTAATTAAAGAAAGAAGGATCCTAAATGTCAGGACATTCAAAATGGCACAATATTCAAGGCCGCAAGAATGCGCAAGACGCTAAGAGAGGGAAGGTTTTCCAAAAGCTCTCCCGTGAAATTTACATGGCTGCAAAGAGTGGTGGTCCTGACCCTTCAGGTAATCCAAGCTTGCGTTTGGTCATGGACAAGGCACGCGCTGCCAACATGCCAAAGGACAACATTCAACGGGCAATCAAGAAGGCTGAAGGCAACTCAGACGAACACTACGATGAAGTAACTTACGAAGGTTACGCACCGGGCGGCGTTGCCATCCTTGTTGAAGCTTTGACTGACAACAAGAACCGGACTGCCTCATCCGTACGGGTGGCCTTCACCCGCAACGGCGGCAGCCTTGGTGCTACCGGGTCAGTTGCCTACATGTTTGACCGCAAGGGCTACATCGTAATTGACCGGTCAACTACTGACGCTGA
>NZ_BOCG01000719.1 GCF_016587775.1 Lactobacillus nasalidis
ACCTTGGTTGGGTCGTCTGGGTCGTTCTCGTAAGTCGGCGTATCTGCACCTGGAATTGGCGTGTTGTTTTCATCTACAGGGATGATCTTACCGACCTTCTTGTAAGTGAAGACAGCAGTCTTGTCACTTTCATCGAAAGTACCAGTGGTATCAGTCGTATTAACCAGAACGTAGCCGGTAACTACCTTGGCATCGCTCGTTACATCGTAGCTGTCACCAGTCTTGTACTCAGTCCCCTTCGTTACGCTCGGTGACAGTTCATTGCCGTCTTCATCGACAAACTTTTCAGTCAGACCATACTTGTTCTGAGTGTAAACAACAGGAGTGTCCTTAGTTGGATCTTCCGGAGTTACGTTCGGAACATCAGTTGAGTAGCCTGGTACGGTCGGAGTTGGCTCGTTTGGAGT
>NZ_BOCG01000720.1 GCF_016587775.1 Lactobacillus nasalidis
GCTTTCTGCAAAAGCAGAAAGCCGTTTTTTTATCCATTCAGCAGCTCTTGGTACAAATCCCGGTCGCTGTCTTTGAACACGTTGAAGACCACTTTTAGAACTGAGCTGCCTTTATGGGCATCCAGCCAGCTTTTGATCGTTTTTACCGCTATTTTCGCGGCCGCGGCCGGCGGAAAGCCGAAGACGCCCGTGGAAATGCAGCAAAAAGCGACCGAGGAGAGCTGCTGGTCATCCGCCAGCTGCAAAACCGACTCGTAGCAATCTGCCAGGACCTGCTCATCTTTTGGAGTCAAGGAGCCAGCGACCCGCGGGCCAACCGTGTGGATCACGAAGCTGGCCGGCAGGCGGTAGCCAGGAGTGATCTTGGCCTTGCCGGGGGCTTCTTCCCTGCCCTGGGCCCGCATCAGCCGGTACAGCTGCTCGCGCATTTCCACCCCGGCCATGGTCTGGATGAGATTGTCGACGCAGGAGTGCAGCGGCACGAAGCAGCCCAGCATCTGGGAATTGGCCGCGTTGACGATGGCGTCGGCCCGCAGAGTCGTGATGTCGCCCTGCCAAAGTGACAGGCGCGGGTCCAGCCGGCTGGCGGGCAGCTTTCGCGCGTCGGTAATCCCTTTTTTGGCCGTGACCTTGCTTAAAAGCTGGGCCTGGATGATGTAGAACCTGTCCGGCAGGGTATGCCCGGTTTTCCCTTTCGGCAGGCGCAGGTTGCACAGGGCCCGGTACAAGTCAAAGGCCCGGCTGAAGTCGTCTGGCAGCGCATAGCCGGCATATTCCGGCATTTCCGCCTGCAGGCACTTGATCAAATATTGAACTTGCTCGAGATCAGTCATTATTTTTCTCCTTCTGCCGGCAATTTACCGGCCGCGTCAACAAGCTCAGCGATCCCGCCGTTGATCAGGAGGCTTCGGTCCAGGATGTCCTCGCTGCAGCCGGCTTCTCCCTGGTTGACGCAGATGTAAAAAGCATTTTTGTTTTCGGCCGTGAGCTGCCAGAAGGGATACTTGATGATCGCCGGAGTGTTCATGCCCACGCCCAGTTCAAGGTAAACGATCTTTTTGCCGGCGTTTTTCAGCAAAAAGTCCCGGTAGCGGCCAGCAGCCTGCTGCCAGCCAGCGTCTTGGACAAAGTCCTCGTCGATCCGCAGGTTGGTGGTCATTGCCTGGCCGTCATCCGGACAAAAAGGCAGGAAGTTGTCCGGGATGGTCATTTTGACCTGGCCGCCGGCCGGCCAAAGCAGGTCGTTGTTTTCGGAAAACTGCCAGCCTTGCGCCAGCAGCATTTCCCGGACCATTTCATAGTTGTCGTAGGTCTTGCCGGCTGAAGGGCCGCTGGGATGCAGGCTCTGGAAGAGGCCGTAGTCGCCTTGGGTGTAAAAAAGGCGCTTTTTGTCAAAGCCGCTTCTTTGAAAGCAATGGTCAACGTTCGTCGTCAAGACGAAGTAGTCCTTGCCCCTCACCAAATCCAGCAGCTGCCTGTACAAGTCCGTCGGGATGGGCGCGTAGCGGTTGATCCAAATGTAGCGGCTCCAATAAGCCCAGAATTCCCCCAAGGAGGGATAAGGGTAAAAGCCGCCGGCATACATGTCGGCGAAATGGTATTTTTCCGCGAAATCCTTGAAGTACTTGGCAAATCTTTCGCCAGAGTAAGTGTAGCC
>NZ_BOCG01000721.1 GCF_016587775.1 Lactobacillus nasalidis
GTCAGCCGCTTGCTGGCCCCCCGGCTGCTGATCCGGGAATAGATTCCCATAGTCTTGGTTCCCGGCATCTTGCTGACCGTGGCCGCCTTGACGGCTGCCGGCCGGCTGGCAAAGGCAGCTGCTAGGAGCAGCGAACAAAAAAGTTTCTTATCCATTACACTTACACTTTCCACATAAATTAGATTTTTTCCGGCTGTAAAAGCCTTAACACACAAGGTCATTATAGCACCGGTTTGTTTCAAGAAAAAGAAGTCGTCAGATTTGACAGGCAGGGCCAGGAGTGTTTTAATTAGCACTGTATCCATATGAGTGCTAATCCAATTTAACTAGGAGGAAAATTATGTTAGTACCTACAGTTATTGAACAGACGGCTCGCGGTGAACGTGCTTACGACATCTACTCCCGCCTGCTGAAGGACCGGATCATCATGCTGAGCGGTGAAGTAAACGACCAAATGGCCAACTCCATCATCGCCCAACTGCTTTTCCTTGACGCGCAAGACAATACTAAAGACATTTACATGTACATCAACTCCCCGGGTGGCGTGATCACCTCCGGGATGGCCATCGTGGACACCATGAACTTCATCAAGTCACCGGTTTCCACTATTGCCACTGGTATGGCCGCATCCATGGCCTCAATCATCCTGGCTGAAGGCGAAAAGGGCAAGCGTTTTGCCCTGCCGCACGCTACGGTATTGATTCACCAGCCTTTGGGCGGGGCCCAGGGGCAGGCTACCGAAATTCAGATTGCCGCTGAAGAAATCCTGAAGACCAGAAAGATGATCAATGAACTTTTGGCCAAGGATTCCGGCCAGGACATCGAAACGATCAAGCGCGACACTGAACGTGACCACTACATGACCGCTCAGGAAGCCAAGGACTACGGTTTGATCGACGACATCATGGTCAACCAAAGCAAATAAGCTTGCCGCATTTTAAAAGCCAGACGACTAAGTCGTCTGGCTTTTTGTTTTGTCTTTAATTTTAGCTGATCAGCGCAGGTTTTCGGCGATCTCATGCAGCTTTTTCAAACGGTGGTTG
>NZ_BOCG01000722.1 GCF_016587775.1 Lactobacillus nasalidis
CATTCCGGCGAAGATGCGCCGGCCTTCAGGAACCTGGGAAACGCCGGCAGCCACGATTTTTGGCGCAGACAGCTTGGCCAGGGACTCGCCCAAAAAGACGATTTCACCGTTGGCCGGCTTCAGCAGGCCGGAAATTGTCTTCAAGATCGTCGACTTGCCGGCCCCGTTGGCGCCAATCAAAGTGACGATTTCGCCTTCCTTGATGTCGAAGCTGACGTCGCGGACGGCCTTGATGGCCCCGTAATTGACCGAGAGGTGGTCGACTTTCAAAATTTCTTTAGGCATCTGCTCCACCTCCGAGGTAAGCGTTGATTACGGCTTCATTGTTTTGGATTTCGCTTGGCGTGCCCTGGGCCAGCAGCTTGCCTTCAGCCAGGACATAGATTCTTTCCGCCAGGTTCATGACCAGGGACATGTCGTGTTCGATCAAAAGCACGGCAATTCCGTATTCGGTCTGCAGGCGCTTGATCAGCTTGGTCAAGTCGGCAGTTTCTTCCGGGTTCATCCCCGCTGCCGGTTCATCCAGGCAGATGATCTTTGGATCGGTTGCCAGGGCCCGGACGATTTCGACCTTCCGCTGGGTCCCGTATGGCAAGTCGCCAGCCGGGAAGTACATCACGTCTTCCAGGTCAAAGTCCGCCAGCAGCTCCTTGGCCCTTTTTTCCATCGCGTCTTCCGTCTTGTAGTAACCCGGCAGGCGCAAGACCGAGGTCAAAAAGTTTTCCTTGTACTGGTTGGTCAGAGCAATCAAGACGTTTTCCAAAACAGACAGCTGACTGAACAAGCGGATGTTTTGGAAAGTTCTGGAAATCCCCATCTGGGCAACCTTGTAAGCCTTGGTATTCTTTTTAACTTCTTGACCGGCGATCTTGACCGTCCCGGTCGTGGCCGGGGCAACCCCGGTCAAGCAGTTGAAGAAGGTAGTCTTCCCCGCCCCGTTGGGGCCGATCAAAGCGACCAGCTCTTTTTCGCCAACGTGCAGAGAAACATCGTCGACCGCGGTCAAACCGCCGAAAACTTTGGTGATGTGATCTGCGCTCAAAGCGTCCGTCATTTCAGTTCCTCCTCACTACTTGCTTTCTTTTCCAGTTTCTTTCATGTTGCCGTCCTGTTTTCTGGTCAGCAGGCGCTTGAAAGAAAATTCCCACTTGCCGAACAGGCCGCCCGGCTTAAAGATCATGATGACGATCAGGGCAATTGCGTAGAAGACCATCCGCAGAACGCCCAGGCTCTGCAGGGCCGCGTCCAAAACTCCCAAGAGCGCCGTGGCCACGAAAGTCCCGGTAATGCTGCCCAGACCCCCGAGAACCACGAAGATCAGGATGCTGATCGATTCCATGATCCCGAAGCTGGATGGGACGATCGTCTGCAGGTATGAAGCGTACAAGGAACCGGCAATGGCTGCCGTTGCCGCGCCCAGAACAAAGGCTGACAACTTCCACTTAGTCGTGTTGACCCCCATGGCTTCAGCCGCAATTTCGTTTTCACGAATCGAGATGACCGCCCGGCCATCCCGGCTGTGGATGAAGTTGACGGTCACGATCGTGGTCAAGCAGACGAAGATGTAAACCACGTCCCAGGTCGCGTACTGCGGAATGTTAAACAGACCGGCCGCGCCGTTGGTGATCTTCATGTTGTTGATCACGATTCTGATGATTTCCGCTGCCCCCATCGTGGCGATGGCAAAGTAGTCACCGTGCAGACGCAGGGTCGGAATGCCGACGATCAAGGCCACGATGATCGAGATGACCACCCCGACCAAGATCGAGAGGTAAAAGCCGCCGGCACTGTTCATCGTCTGGGTCATGATCCCGGTCGCGTAAGCGCCCAAAGCCATGAAACCGGCGTGGCCCAATGAGAATTGCCCGGAAAAACCGATGACCAGGTTCAGCCCGACTGCCAAAATGATGTTGATCCCGATCGTCACCAGCATGTTTTCAATGAAAGTGTTGATCACGCCGGTCAGCATCAAGGTGTTGATCAGGTAGAAGCCCGCGACCATGAGGATCAGCCAGCAAAGATTGTATTTCCAATTCTTCTTCATCTGACTTCTTCCTCCTAAACCTTTTCAACTTGTTTCTTGCCAAACAGGCCGCCTGGCAGAACAAGCAAGATAATAATCAAGACAATGTAAACGGCAGCGTCTCTGAATGCCGAGAAGCCCATGGCTTGTACGGCAGTTTCCAGAAGCCCGATCAAGAAGCCGCCGACGGCTGCCCCAGGAATGGACCCGATCCCGCCTAAAACAGCGGCGACAAAGGCCTTGATCCCTGGCGTCATCCCCATCAACGGGTCGATGGAGTTGTAGTAAAGGCCGATCAATACGCCGGCTGCCCCTGCCAGGGCACTACCCAAAGCAAAGGTGATTGAAACCGTGTGGTTGATGTTGATCCCCATCAGGCTGGCTGCGTCATAGTCGGTAGAAACCGAACGCATGGCCCGGCCGGTCTTGGTGTAGTTGATGATGTACATCAAGCCGAGCATCAAAATCAAAGTAGTAACCAGGATGATCAGCTGAATATTGGAAATCGTTACCCCACCCAGGTCAAAAGTCTTCCGTTTGATTACCTGCGGGAAGTTCCGGGTATCCGAACTGCAAAGATAGGACATCCCGTTTTCCAGGAAGTAGGAAACCCCGATCGCCGTAATCAAGGCAGCCACCCGCGGCGCGTTGCGCAGCGGCCGGTAGGCAACGGCTTCAATAATCACGCCGGCTAAGCCACAGACAATCATGGCCGTGATCAAGGCGGTGATAAAGCCAAAGTGCAGGTAATTGATCGTGTAGTACCCCCAATACGCACCTAGCATGTAGACGTCGCCGTGCGCGAAGTTCAGCAGCTTTGAGATCCCGTAAACAATCATGTATCCCAGAGCCAGCAAAGCATAAATGCTACCGAGCGACAGTCCATTTATCAATTGCTGAAAAAATGTATGCAAGTTTAAAACCTCCTTGACTTGCCTATGGCATCATCACAAGTTAAAAAGCTTACTTAACCGTGTATGCCTTGGTGATCTTACCGTTGGTCATTTGTTCAACGACAACTGACTTTTGCGGGTTGTGCTTGGAGTCCATCGTGATGTTCCCAGTTACACCCTTGAAGTTCTTCAGGCTTGCCAGACCCTTTTGGATTGCGCTTGAAGATACTTCGCCTTCCTTCTTGGCAGCCGCAACGATCATGTAAACTGAGTCGTAAGCCAATGAGCTGAAGGTTGCCGGTTCTTCGCCGTACTTAGCCTTGTAGGCCTTCAGGAACTTAACAACTGCTGGTTCCTTGGACTTGGTTGAGAAGTGGGTCGTGTAGTAAACGTTGCTTGCGTTCTTGTTGCCGGCGATTTGTGCCAGTTTTGGTGAACCCATGCCGTCAGCACCGACAACCGGAACATCTAAGCCCATTTCGCGGGCTTGCTTGAGGATCAGGCCGATTTCAGTGTAGTAACCTGGCAGGTAGATTGCGTCAGGCTTCTTGGCCTTGATCGTGGTCAGGGTTGAGTTGAAGTCCTTGTCGCCTGACTGGAAGTATTGGGTAGTAACGATCTTGCCGCCCAACTTCTTGAATTCCTTGGTGAAGGACTTGGTTAAGCCAGTACCGTAGTCAGTTGAGTTGTCGGCCATGATGGCAACGCTCTTCTTCTTCAGAGTGTTGTACATGAAGTCAGCAGCCTTCTTGCCTTGGAACGGGTCGATGAAGCAGGCACGGAAAGCGTACTTCTGGGTTTGTCCGCTCTTAGTCTGGGTAAACTCTGCAGCAGTTGCTGACGGGCCAACCATCGGCACCCCGGCCTTGGTCAGGTTGGCGATTGAAGCAGTAGCGTAAGCAGTGGCTGCCGGGCCGACTTGAGCGACGATCTTGTCGCTGTTGGCCATTTGAGCGGCTACTGAAGCGGCAGTTGAAGTGGATGACTTGTTGTCGCTGATGTAAAGCTTGACCTTATAAGTCTTGCCGCCGATCTTGACGCCCTTCTTGTTGATTTCCTGGGCTGCTAAAACGATCCCCTTCTTTTCCTGCTGGCCGTAGCTGGCAACTGAACCGGAAAGTTCCAGGTTGACCCCGATTCTGATCTTGTTGTCGCTGGTCTTGTTACCGGTGCTTGAGCTCGTCTTGGCCGTTGCACAGCCAGTCAGTGCAGCTGCGGACATCATGGTTGCGGCTGCTAAGCCAAAAGCTTTCTTAAAATTCATGATAATTTCCCCATTTCGATCAAATATATTAGAACTACAAGTCTTTGTTGACGTTTAAACTAAAATTAAAAAGCCTTCACTCATCATGTGAGTGAAGACTCATATCCGGATCATTGAGCTCACTCACAAATGCAGTCGAAGAAGAGCTCATCCAGAGCTCTACATAATTTGCAAGAGAGTAATGACGGCAGCTGAGAACAGCATCGCGTTATTCATTTGTTGACACATTTGGCATTTCATAATTCTCAGCTCCTTTTAATTTTAAGTTGCTTTTATTTTATTTAATTTTCGTCTTAATGTCAACATCATTTATCATTTTTGTTTAATTTTTCTGCCAAAGCAAAGAAAAAAAGAGCCCTCAGGCTCTTTTTTCTCTCATTATTCGAACTTCTTGCCGGTTGCCCGGTAGCCGATATCCTGGCGGTAAAAGGTCCGCGGGATGTCCAGCTTGGCCAGGTAGTCATAAACCTGCTTTTGCGCTGCCGGCAGGTCGGCTGCTTCAGCCCGGACCATCAAGATCCG
>NZ_BOCG01000723.1 GCF_016587775.1 Lactobacillus nasalidis
GAGCCGCCTGGAGCGTTCGCGCCGGCGCCAGTGTTGGCATTCGTGCCCGCACCAGGTCCAGCGTTTGAGCCGCCGGCAGTGCCGGAGCCGGTTGAACCGGTCGAACCAGTTGAACTGCTTGAGCTGCTCGTCGAAGTGTCGATTGAGTCAGTGCTTACCTTCTTGGTCTTCAGACCCAGGGCTTTTCTGATCAGGTTGCTGATTCTTTGCCGTTCAGAAACAGAGATCTTCTGGTAAGAAACGCCATCCTGCATGTAGCCCGTCCCGTGGGTGTAGTCAGTCTTCAAGGTCTTCGTGGCGGCCATGTAGTTCTTGGCCAAAGCCGTCAAGTCGCTGAAGGTGAGGTCAGTCTGCACCTGCTTGGACAGGGAAGAAATGAAGCTGGAATTCAGCAGCGTCGTCGCGCTTTCAGCCTTCTTCAGCAAGGCAGTCAGCACTTGCCGCTGCCGCTTCTGGCGGCCGTAGTCACCCTGCGGGTCATCGTAGCGCATCCGGCTGTAAGCCAGAGCCTTGGCCCCGTTCATGTGGGTCGTCTTGCCCTTGGTAAAGGTGTAGCCTTCATAGCTGAAGGAAAGAACCGGAGAAATGTCGACCCCGCCGACCTTGTTCACGATCGTCTTCAAACCGCCCATGTTGATCAAGACGTAGGCGTTGATCGGAATGTTGTAGTACTTCTTCAAAACCTTGGCCAGTTCCTTGGCATTGCCGTAGGCATAGGCCGCGTTCAGCTTCGAAGGCGACTGGTTAGGGTAGTCGGGCAGGTTGACCTGTTGGTCTCTTTCGAAACTGATCAGGGTCGTCTTCTTGGTCTTAGGATTCAAGACGGCAACCATGATCGAGTCGGTTCGGCCCTTGTAGGTTCTGCCCAGGGCCCCGGTATCCGTCCCCATCAGCAGAATCGCGATCGGCTTCTTGCTGCTGATGACGGAATTCTTGCTCCCGTTTTCAGCACTGGTAATGCCGCCGGACTTGTAGGCCGTGTTGGCCGCGTTCTTTACGGTACTGTATTCATAGTAGGCAAAGCAGCCGATCCCGACCAGCAGGACAGCCAGCACGCTCCAGAAGATGCGCTTGGCCTTGCCATGCTTCTTCCGTTTGCCAACTCTGGTATTTATATCCTTGTCATTCTTCAAAATCTTCACCAGTATCCTATTCTTCTAAAGATCATTATCTTCATTATAGTTAAAGATGGATTAAATAGATGGCGGCCTCCCCATTTTTATATTTTTTTAAAGAGTATTTTCACATCTTAGTCAAAGAAAAAACTCCAGTTCCAAGCTAAAAGCATATTTCTTGAATTTTTACAAGGGCGTGTGTAAGATGAGCATTAGGAAAAGGCAAGAGCAGATAGGCTACCTTTTCCTGTAAAGGTTTATATCATACTCTTTTCTTATTGCATTTTTACACACATACTCTTTTATCTTATTTGTATAGTTATAGTATTAACTTTGTTGGCATATCTAGCAGTTATTGTTCATTTCTAACATCTTTCGCATTTTTACCGATTCCTTTCTATTCACAAATGCATCGTAGCGAAATATGCCATCCCCTTTTACATCTATTCAAAGAAGGAGCCCCGACTCTCGTCAGGACTCCTTCTTCTTTTTTGTTGCCGTTTTGGGCGTTTTCTTTTGAGTTTTCTTTTGTTTTTTCTGCGCGGCCGGCAACTGGCTCTCCTTGAGCCCGTTCAAGCCGATCTGCCTGAGCAGCTTCTTGAAGTGGACTGCCGTGCCCACTTTTTCGATCTGGCCGCGGTTGCCCTTGAACCAGTAGATTCCCTTCTGGTCTTGAAAAAGGCTGACCAAGGCCGGCGCTGAGCTAGTGCTGGTCAGCAGGCCAGCTGATTTGCCAGCCGGCAGCTTGGTCCGATAAAAATAGCACGGCTTGGGGCCGTTTATCGGGAAAAACTCCGTCAAGTGGCTGAGGCTGACCCGGTCATTCGTCGGCACTGCCAAAACCAGCAGGTCGGCCAGCGCCTGCCCGCTTTCATTGTCAATCTGCAGATACAAGAGCTGCTGGCCCTGCTTTTGGGCCCGCTTGCCCGCCGCCTGCCAGCTGAGCCAATTTTTCTTTCTCATCATTCCACCAATTTTTCAACAAACGTTTCCTTTTAATTGTACACCAGTCTAATGAAGGCAAACAAAAAGACGGGACTGCTCCCGCCTTATTGCGCCCTGCGGTCATCAATGTCGCAGCGCATCAGTTTCTCAATGATCTCAATATACTCCCGGGGAACCTGGTGCCCCTTGTAAGTGAGGCGCAGGCTATTGTCATTCAAATCGACCACCTTGCCCGCGGAAAGATCCTTGTCTTCCGGATCAACAGGCAGGCCAGCGAGAATGCTGTTCTTGGAGACGCCAAAAACGCCCGCCATCTTCTCGACTGCCTTCATCCGCGGAACCTTGCGGCCGACTTCCCAGTTGGAAATCGTCTGCTTCGAGACGCCAAGTTCCTCTGCCAGTTCCTGCTGGCTCATGCCCCGCCGCCGGCGCAGAGCTCTCAAGTATCGGCCTATCATATTCTTCTCCATCCAAGTCACCACCTATCATAAGAATAACATAAGTTTTGACTAAATGAAATGTTTATGAGAGATTCCGAAACTTTTTTAAAAAGGCAAAAAAAGAACCCGCCCCAGGCGGATTCTTGCTTTGCTTGCTTACTTGGTCATTTCGGATTTCTTTTCCCGGCCCATCAGGTTGTCGACGGTTTCCCGGGCATCAGCGCCGTGGTTGACCACCGCGTCAACGGCGAAGACGATCGGCATTTCCACGTCGTACTTCTTGGCCAGTTCCAAAGCAGCCGGAATGGCGTTGATCCCTTCAACCACCATGCCGACTTCCTGCTTGGCCTCTTCGGCGCTCTTGCCTTGGCCGATCAAGTAGCCGGCGTTGTTGTTGCGGCTTTCCTTGCTGGTGGCGGTGACGATCAAGTCGCCCATGCCGGCCAGGCCGTCAAAGGAGTCTTCCTTGCCGCCCATCTTGAGGCCCAGGCGCTTGATTTCCGCCATCCCGCGGATGATCAAAGCGGCCCGCATGTTGTCGCCATAGCCCAGACCCGCGCAGATCCCGCTGGCCAGGGCGATCACGTTCTTCAAAGCCCCGCAGAGCTCAACGCCCAGGCGGTCAGAGTTGGTGTAGACCCGCATGTTCTTGTTCATGAAAATGTCCTGCACCTTTTCGGCAACCGCCTGGTCCTCGCAGGCGGACACGATCGTGGTCGGCAGGTCCTTGGCCACTTCTTCAGCGTGGGTCGGGCCGGAGAGGGCAACGTAGTGAACGTTGCCGTGCTTGCCGTCCTTGCCCAGTTCGTCGGCGATGACTTCAGTCAGCGTCAGCAGGGTCTCTGGTTCGATCCCCTTGGCAACGTCGACGATGATCTGTCCATCAGGAATAAATGGCGCTGCCGTCTTGGCGGTTGAGCGAACGAAGACGGACGGCACTGCAAAAAGAATAATGTCCTTGGCTTGGCAGGCTTCCTTGATATCCTTGGTAAAGTTAATCGCGTCAGGAATGACCATACCTGGCAGGTTCTTCTGGCGACGAGTTCTTGAGAGTTCGTCGACTTCTTGCGGCAGAGCTGACCAAACGGTTACTTCATGGCCAGAATTGCTGAGCATCCGGGCCAAAGCCATGCCCCAAGTACCTGCTCCCAAAACACCGATTTTTGCCATATTATTACCTCACTTAGTTTGTTGATTCCTTTTCGCGGCAACCGGACGGCTGCCACTGATCTAACCTATTATAGCACTCAGTCGGCCAGTTTCTGTTTCCGCTGGGGCTAATTATCAAAAAAGTTACCTTTCTGAAGGCAAAAAAAGAAGCGTTTCCGAGCGAAACGCCTTTTAAGAGAATAGCCGTATTAAAAAAGTGTAAACAAACAGCTACGAATTTATCTCCAAGTGAAAAACTCAAGAGTTTATTAAAAGCAACCGCTTACTCTTGCATACCCTATTGTATGCTGTCTACTGGGCTCTGACAAGAGATTTCATGAATTTAAACATTTTTTATGCACCTTTTTTCAAAAGACGAACGATTTTTTCCTAATAGCTTTCTCAGTAATATAATATTTTAGTAATTTGTGCTAATTTGGTTAATTATAGTATACTGATATTTGGAGACTATTCAATCTGGCTGAGAGCAAGTCAGCCTAATCATGTTAAACTATTTATATAAGAACTCATCACAAAAGCCAGGTGTTATTAGCCATGTTTAAACAGCTTAAAAAAGCAAATCAAAACGACTACTTGCTGATCACGGCAACGTTGATTTTGTTGGTTGTCTTCAACCTCAGCTTGCTGAGTTACGTTCAAGACAGACAAAGAGCCACGGAACGCGACCAAGCCCAGGCTTTAGCTACTGGTTTTTCCAGAACGCTTAAGGGCGAAATGAAAAACGCCCTAACCTTGACGACAACACTGAAGGAACTTGTCCTGGCGGGCCGGGGGAAAGTCAGCAACTTCTCCCTGGTTGCCAAGGACCTGCTAAAAGAACATCCGGCCGCCAGCAGCCTGCAGCTGGCACCCAAGGGCAAAGTCACGCAGATATATCCTTTAAAAGGCAATGAAGCCGGCAAGATAAACCTGATGACCGACCCGGTGCGCGGGCCCTTGTGCCGCTACGGAATCACCCACCAGGTCACGGTGACCCAGGGGCCGATCAAGCTGAAACAAGGCGGCTATGGGCTGGCCATGCGGACGCCGGTCTACCTCGTAAACAGCGGCAAGAAGAAATTCTGGGGCTTTGCCATCGTAGTCATGAAGGTGCCGCAGACCTTCTCCAGCACGGCCGCCAACTTGAAAGCAGCCGGCTACAGCTTCGAGCTCAAAAAGCAGGTCTCACCGCTGGACTCCAGTTATAAGGTAGTCATGCGGCAGGGCAAGCTGCACGAGCCGATCAGCTACAGTTTCACTTCCAGCGACGGCAGCCGCTGGCTCCTCAAGGTTGCCCCGAAAAACGGCTGGAACTACAACAAGCAGGGCTGGTTCCTGGGCTACATTGTGATC
>NZ_BOCG01000724.1 GCF_016587775.1 Lactobacillus nasalidis
AGCCGGCTGACAGCCTCGCAGCTGACCTCTTTCGCTGAAGGCCTGCTGGTCAGCGGGGCGGCCGTGGCCGTCAGCTACATCGCGGCTTTTTTGCTGGCAAAGGCGCTGAAAATCAGACCCGGCCGACGGGGCATTTTCATCAATACTTTTGCCAACGCCAACACGATTTTCATCGGCATGCCCCTGAACACGGCCTTGTTCGGGTCAAAATCCATGGAATACTTTTTGGTATACTATGTGATCAATACGGTGTCCACCTGGGCCTTCGGCTCCTTCTTGATTACCAATGACCCGATGGAAGCCACCAAGACCAAGCAGAAAAAAGACGTGAAGGAAATCTTGAAAAAGATTTTCTCACTGCCTTTGATCGCCTTCTTGATCGCGATGGCAGTAGTTTTGCTCAAGATCAAGCTTCCGGTCGAGATCACCACGACTACCCAGTACCTCGGCAACCTGGTCACGCCGCTTGCCTTGATCTACATCGGGATCGTCCTGAGCAATGCCGGCCTCAAGTCCCTGCGGCTGGACCGGGACACGGGCATGGCCCTGCTGGGCAAGTTTGTCATCGCCCCGGCGGCCATGATCTGCATGCTGCTGGCGGCCCAGCGCTTCGGGCTCAGCCTGCCGGCGGCTGAACGCGGCACTTTGATCATGCAGTCCGCGGTTCCGGCCCTGACCGTTTTGCCAGTCCTGGCCAATGACGGAAAAGGCGACGTCAACTACGCGACAAACATCGTGGCCTTAAGCACGATCCTCTTCATTGTAGTTGCTCCGATTATGATGCTGATCATCAACGCCCTCTAGAATTAAAAAGCAGACAGCAATTCACCCGCTGTCTGCTTTTTTGCTGCTCTCGTTTTGTCTTGTTTTGAATCTTTACCTTTTGCAGGCAGCAGGCCGGACATTTTGCTTTACACAAAGCCCTGTGCTGCCACATGCAAGGCGCTAAAAGGTCCCGGAGGAAATCATCCTCTTTCAAAAAAGATCGCTGACAGGCGCTGGCAGAGCCATTAAAGAGAGACGAATGATTCAGCACTCAGTCGCCAAGACCAGCAAAACTAAAGATAAAGAGAAGACAAAAAGAGAACAAAAAAGAGCCAGACTTCCGTCTGACTCTTGCTTTCGCGCGGCAGCGCCCTATCCTCGCAGGCAGTTTCCCACCAACTACTTTCGGCGCGAAGAAGCTTAACTTCTGTCTTGCCCAATTCTCCCTCGTGAATCCGGGCATATTCATTGTCCGGGTGCACTTGGACGGACAAGTCTTGGTTGGCGTCCAAAATCTTGGTCAAAAGCGGGAAGACATCGCCCTTGGCGTTGCCGAAAAGCTCCCGGTGCTGATCCCACAATTCATTCAGCTTCATGCCCTGGTAAGGGCCGTTCTTGATGCTTGCCGGGCCGTGCGGGTGGGCCGAAATCGCCCAAGCTTCACCGGTATGGTCGCTGGGAATGTCATAGCCAAACTCGTCGCGCAGGCCAGTGCCGCCCCAGATTTTTTCATAAAAAACTGGCTCCAAAAATAATGGTTCTGCCATTTGCATTTAGTCTCCTTTGCACCTTCGATTGTGTTTCCGCTTACTTATTTACTCCATTAACATCATAAGCTATTTTGCGGTCGGATTTGGAAAAAGCAGCGAAAGTTCTTGCAAAAAACAACAAAAATCAATCCGCGTCCAGCTCATTGCTGTCGCTCAGCTTCCGGTACCAGTAGGCAGACTTCTTCAAGGTATTCTTCTGGGTGTGAATGTCGTCGCGGATCAGCCCGTAGCGGTTCCGGTAGGCATTCATCCAGGACCATTTTGAGTGTCCCATCAGATTAATTAGCATTATGTAAAATATCCCGAATTTTAACTTTTTCATCAGGACCTTATATCTGTATTTCAGGCCATTAATCCTTTGTGCTCTCGCTATGGAACCTGCCCAACCTATTTGCTCTCGCTATGGAAGCTGCCCAACCTAATCTGGGATGCGAATTAAGATATTGTAGCTTTTCAGTTGCTAATTGCTTAATAGTTTCATTTTCTATATTTTTCAGTATTAATTCTAAATCCGCTTTATAAATGTCGGGGTTTTTAAGTAGCTTTTCAGCTGCTAATTGTTTAATAGTTTCATTTTCTGTATTTTTCAGTATTAATGTTAAATCCGCTTCAGAAATGTCGGGTGTTTTAATTGATTTAATTAACCCGTATTGCTTTAAAGCCATTAATCGTAGTTGATCATCTAGTATACTTGACATCTTTTTCTCCTGTTTAACGTCACTGGGACTTTGTCACAAAAAAACCGTGTTCGATATACGAACACGGTTAAGTGACGTATATCCATTTACAGTGGAGCACCTTACCGGTCGGCAGGTTGCTGCTAGGTCAAAGTGTGTAACCACTCACTAGCTCTTGATATAACACGTAATTTAATTGTTAGTTTAACTTTATAATATTTATTTGCTAATGTCAAGGCATTTCTTAAGTATCCAAGCAAAACAAAAAGAGCCAGACTTCCGTCTGACTCTTATCTCGCGCGGCAGCTTCCTATCCTCGCAGGCAGTTTCCCACCAACTACTTTCGGCGTTAAGAAGCTTAACTGCTGTGTTCGGCATGGGAACAGGTGTATCCTTCTTGCCATTGCCACCGCACTCTTTCTTGAGCTTGCACGCTCAAAACTGAATATCTCTTCCAAGTCAAAACCTATTGCTTCGCTCTTCTTGG
>NZ_BOCG01000725.1 GCF_016587775.1 Lactobacillus nasalidis
CCTGCGCTGGTCAATGCGGTTACCCCCTTGTTGGGATATCGGAATACCTGTGATGACGGCAATAAGAAAAATGTCTGTATCCATGTCTTTGGACATACGTAGTCAAAAATTACTATTTGGCTACATTGCACACATTTTTTGCAGCAGGTACAAGAGGACGCTGAAGAAGATGTCGATCACCACGGCAAAAAACAGCAGCAGCAGCGCTGCGGTAGACTGCCAGCCGCCTTTAGGGACAATGTTCAAAGTCCACCAGCAGGAACCGTAGGTGAAGGTGTAACCAACAGCCGCCTTGAGCTTTTCTCCCTTGCTTAAGGAAGATTCAACCTGGGTCTTCTTCTTGGTCAAGGGGGACTTGTTGGTATCGATGCTGTAGTCATAGCCCATCGCCGTCAGGCTCTTGAGCGTATGCTGGTACACATCCGGCAATTTGACGGTCATTATGACATAGCCCCAGAACTTGCCGCTCTTCAGGGTCACCGGGTTCATGACCACGACGCAGCGCTTGGCGCCGGGCAGGGACATCGGCCCGTAAATGACAGTTTTGTTTTTCTTTCTGACAAAGGTCAAGACCTGCTTGGCTTCCTTGACCTCCATCAAGTCGTTGGCCTTTTTCTGCTTTGACTGGTACGGGTAGGTGTTGGTGACGACGCCGTTGGGAACCAGCTCGATCAGGCTGATGTAGTCGCTTTTCAGCATTTTGGCATCATAAACGAATTCAGCGTTTGACACCTTGCCGTTTTCGGCAATCACGAGTTTTTCCATGACCTTGTTGCTGCTGGTGACATACTTGAAATCTCTCTTCAATTCAACGGCATATGCCTCAGCGATCCGGTAGGCCTTGCCCTTTTTGGCGGCAATTTCCTGTGCATAAAAAATCATCGTAATGACAATTGAAAGGGCCACAAAGCACAAGGTAAAGGTCAGCCAAATCGTTCTGTTCTTTAGGTTTAGTTTCATCGCACTCACCTTTGCAAAACAGTTCTTTTACCATGCTTATATATCTTAGTTTACCACGCCTGCCGGGCCCGCCTATAAGAACCGCTTTTTATACTGTAAATATTTCTGTTTTTTGTCTTTGTTTTGTTAAGTCTGCCGCTGCTTATGCCGAAATTTCAGTCTTGCCCACTTAAATATTTTTAGTGGAATCTGCTGGTTTACGTTTTGCAAGCAGTCGGCACTTGACGACGAAGCCGCCTCATAGCAAAAAGAGCTCATCCGCCCCCAAGACGGATAAGCTCTTTTTTGCTTGACTGCTTTTAGTAGATCTTTTCGACCTGTTCCTGCACCGTCGGGTGGGCCAGGAAGTCGTCGTAGCTGATGTCGGCCCGGGCCACTACGCCCTTTGGTCCGACTTCGATGATGTGGTTGGCGATCGTCTGAATGAATTCGTGGTCATGCGAGGTGAAGAGAATGGAGCCTGGGTAGTTTTCCATGGCTTCGTTCAAGGCCGTGATGGATTCCAGGTCCAGGTGGTTGGTCGGGTCGTCCATCACCAGCACGTTGGCTGCTTCCAGCATCATTCTGGACAGCTGGCAGCGGACCTTTTCGCCCCCGGAAAGGACCTTGATCTGCTTGTTGATCTCATCGCCGCTGAAGAGCATCCGGCCCAAAAAGCCCCGCAGGAAGGTGTTGTCGTCGTGTTCCTTGTCGGCGTACTGGCGCAGCCAGTCCAGGATTGACAGCTCGTCATCGTCAAAGTTGGCGTTGAGGTCCCGGGACATGTAGTTAAAGGAAGTCGTCTGCCCCCAGGTAACCGTGCCGGTGTCAGGCTCCAGGCGGCCGGCGATGATTTCCATCAAAGCCGTCGTGGCCCGGGTGTTTCTGGACAGGAAGGCAACCTTGTCGCCCGGACGGACGATGAAGGATACGTTATCCAGAAGCTGCTCGTCGCCAGACTTGTAGGAAACGTTGTCCACTCTGAGCAGGTCGTTGCCCAAGTCCCGGTTCATCTCAAACTTGATGTAGGGGTACTTGCGGCTGGACGGCTTGATGTCGTCCAAGCTGATCTTGTCCAGCTGCTTCTTTCTGGAAGTGGCCTGCTTGGACTTGGAGGCGTTGGCAGAGAAGCGGGCGATAAATTCCTGCAGCTGCTTGATCTGCTCTTCCTTCTTGGCATTTTGCTGGCGGGCCAGTTCCGTGGCCAGCTTGCTGGATTCGTACCAGAAGTCGTAGTTGCCGACGTAGAGCTTGATCTGGCCGCGGTCGACGTCACACATCTGGGTGCAGACCTGGTTCAAGAAGTGCCGGTCGTGGGAAACGACCAAAACGATGTTTTCGTAGTCGGCCAGGAAGTTTTCCAGCCAGGCGGTCGTGTGCACGTCCAGACCGTTGGTCGGTTCGTCCAAAAGGAGGATGTCCGGGTTGCCGAAGAGGGCCTGGGCCAAAAGGACCTTAACCTTGTCGCTTTCTGCCAGTTCGCTCATCTGCTTTTGGTGCATGTCTTCCGGAATGCTCATGGACTGCAGGAGCTGGGAAGCGTCGGCTTCAGCGTTCCAGCCGTCCAGTTCGGCAAATTCCGTTTCCAGTTCAGCGGCCTTGACCCCGTCTTCTTCACTGAAGTCGGCCTTGGCGTAAAGAGCGTCGCGCTCCTTCATGACCTGGTAGAGCTTTTGGTGGCCTTGAATCACAGTTTCCATGACGGAAAAGTCTTCAAAGGCAAAGTGGTCCTGGTTCAGGCTGGACATTCTTTCGTTGGGCCCCATGCTGATCGAGCCCGTGGTCGGTTCCATTTTTCCTTCCAGCAGCTTCAAGAAAGTCGACTTGCCGGCCCCGTTGGCCCCGATGATGCCGTAGCAGTTTCCTGGCGTAAACTTAAGATTGACGTCGCTGTAAAGGGTCCGACTGCCGATTTGCAAACTTAAATCCGTTACTGTGATCAATAGCTGTTCCTCTGTTTCTTCAATTTTCTACTGTAAATATGACTAAATCAGTATAACAGGTTTGCTGCCGCTGCTCCAATCTTTTCGCCTTTTTTCTGGCCGCTTTTTTAAACTCATTTATTTTTAAGGGAAAATTGGCTTATAATTTTAAAAAAAGACTATTGATAGGAGTTTTCTTATGGCATTTTTCATCTCACTGGAACAGATCTGCATCATGTTCATCCTCATGGCCATCGGCTTCCTTTGCCGCAAAAAAGGCATGATCCACGAAGAGACCGGCAAGGACCTGACGGCCATTCTGGTCTATATCGTCGGCCCCTGCCTGATCATCAACGCCTTTGAGCGCCCTGCCAGCGCCAGCCTGGTCAAGGATTTCGGCCTCACCTTCCTGGCCGGATCGCTCAACTACTTGTTTCCGATTGCCTGCAGCCTGCTCCTGCTCAATCTGCCGCGCCTGAAAAATGATCCCGACAGACAGCTGATTGCTTTCGGGATGGTCTACAACAACTGCGGCTTCATCGGCATCCCCTTGATTCAAGCGCTGCTGGGCAGCAAGGGGACCTTCTTTGCCGTGCCTATCCTGGTTTTGAACAACATCTTCATCTGGTCGCACGGCATCGGCACCTTCAGAAAAAGACAGCCCCTGGCCGACACCCTGCGGACCGTCCTGCTCAACCCCAACATCATCGCTACCGCGATCGGCTTCGCCCTGTTCATCAGCGGCCTCAGCCTCCGCTTTCCCAGCGTGATCGACCGGTCGGTCAGCTACGTGGCCTCTTTGAACACGCCTTTGAGCATGATCGTCATCGGCTCCAACCTGGGCACCATCAAGGGCGACTTCTACAAAGACGGCAAGGCCTGGCTGATCTGCCTGCTGCGCAACTTCATCATGCCCGCCTGCATGAGCGTGATCCTGCTGCTGGTGCCGCTTTCCCACACGGCCTACCTGGCCGTGGTCATCATGGCCGCCGCCCCGGTTGCCGGCTTCATCGTCATGCTCAGCCTGCTGGCCGGCCGCCCGGTCGCTTTTCCCATGCGCTGTCTGTGCCTGTCGACGCTCATGTCCGTGGTCAGCGTGCCCTTGATCGTCATGCTGGCCAGCTGGCTCAAAGCCCTGGCATAGTTCCGCCTTACCCGCTGGAAGGCATATTTCAGCAAATCATTGTTCGACTTTTTAGAAAAAGTTCTCGAAATAAAGCCCAAAGCAATTCAATTTCACCTAAAAAAAGCGTATGATAGATAAAAAGCATTATTAAGCATTTAGCAATTCATATAGAAAGAGGAAGTTAAGCGTGACTGCTAAGAAATTAGAGAACAACAGTAACCACGCGGTTATTGCTGAAGAGGTCAAAATCCTGACCGACTTGCTCGACGAAAGCACCCGGAACTTGGTCGGCGACGATGAGTTCGCCAAGATCAAGAGCCTGGTCAAAATCGCCGCCAGCAACGATCACAGCCAATTGGAAAGCCAGATTGCCGGCTTGAGCAATCAAGAAATGATCATTGTGGCTCGCTACTTTGCGACTTTGCCTCTTTTGATCAACATCTCCGAAGACGTCGACCTGGCCAGCGAAGTCAACCTGCTGAACAATACCAAGCAGGACTACCTGGGCAAGATGGCTTCAACCGTTGATCTGGTAGCTGCTAAAGACAACGCCGCCGAAATCCTGCGCCATGTCAACGTGGTGCCGGTGCTGACGGCCCACCCGACCCAGGTGCAGCGCAAGACGATTCTGGAGTTGACCGACAAGATCCACAATCTGCTGCGCCGCTACCGCGACGTGCATGACGGCACCATCGACCGGGAAGAATGGACCGGCCAGCTGCGCCGCTACATCGAAATCATCATGCAGACGGACATCATCCGGGAAAAGAAGCTGAAGGTGGCCAACGAAATCAAGAACGTCATGGTCTATTACCCGAACTCCTTGATTCCGGCCATTACCAAGCTCACCGCCCGCTACAAGGAACTGGCCAAAGAAAGAGGGCTCAACGTCGACGGGGCAACCCCGATCACCATGGGGATGTGGATCGGCGGGGACCGGGACGGCAACCCTTACGTCACGGCTGAAACCCTGCGCCTGAGCGGCACGATTCAAAGCGAAGTCATCTTCGAATACTACGTCAAGGCCTTGAACGACCTCTACCGGACCGTATCCATCTCAACTTCCTACGTGCAGCCGACTCCGGAAGTAGCCGAGCTTGCCCGCCTTTCTGCCGACAACTCCCCGTTCAGAGAAAACGAGCCTTACCGCCGGGCCTTCTACTACCTGGAATCCCGCCTGGCCCACACGGAAATGGAACTGCTCTCCACCTTCTCCAAGGCAGCCGTCGTCACCAAAGAAGCCGCGCTTGCGGCTCCGGTCTACCCGGACGCTTACGCCTTCAAGCAGGACCTGGAAGCCATCAAGCGCTCGCTGGTCCAGAACCATGACCGGGCCGTTACCGGCGGCAGCTTCGACGAGCTTTTGGAAGCCATCGACGTCTTCGGCTTCCACCTGGCCACGATCGACATGCGCCAGGACTCCAGCGTCAACGAAGCCTGCGTGGCTGAGCTGCTCAAGAACGCAAAGATCTGCGACAACTACAGCGACCTGAGCGAAGAAGAAAAGATCCAGGTCCTGCTCAGCGAACTGAACAACGACCCGCGGAGCCTGCACTCTGCCAATGCTCCTCAGTCCGAGCTGCTGCAAAAGGAACTGAAGATCTACCAGACCGCCCGCCAGCTCAAGGACACCCTGGGCGAAAACGTGATCAAGCAGCACATCATTTCCCACACCGAAAGCATCTCCGACATGCTTGAAGAAGCAGTCATGCTGAAGGAATACGGCCTCCTTGACGCCGAAAAGGCCCGCGTGCAAGTCGTGCCTTTGTTTGAAACCGTGGAAGACCTGCAGAACTCCCGCGAAATCATGAAGCGCTACTTGAGCTTTGACATCGTCAAGCGCTGGGTCGCTTCCAAGGACAACTACCAGGAAATCATGCTGGGCTACTCTGACTCCAACAAGGACGGCGGCTACCTGGCCTCCTGCTGGAGCTTGTACAAGGCCCAGAAGGAACTGACGGCCATCGGCGAGGAACGCGGCATCAAGATCACCTTCATGCACGGCCGCGGCGGCACGGTTGGCCGCGGGGGCGGTCCTTCCTACGAAGCCATCACTTCCCAGCCGTTCGGCTCCATCAAGGACCGGATCCGGACTACTGAACAGGGCGAAATCATCCAAAACAAGTACGGCAACAAGGACGCGGCCTACTACAACCTGGAAATGCTGGTTTCCGCCGCTGTTGACCGGATGGTTTCCAAGCAGAAGGTCAGCCAGGACCACGTCCAGGACTTCACCTCTTCCATGGACGACATCGTGGCCGACAGCAACCGGATCTACCGCGAATTGGTCTTTGAGAACCCGCACTTCCACGACTACTTCTTCCAAGCTACGCCGATCAAGGAAGTTTCCAGCTTAAACATCGGCTCCCGGCCGGCAGCCAGAAAGAAGATCACGGAACTCTCCGGCCTGCGGGCCATTCCTTGGGTCTTCTCCTGGTCACAAAGCCGGGTGATGTTCCCTGGCTGGTACGGGGTGGGTTCAGCCTTCAAGCACTTCATCGATGCTGACCCGGACAACCTGAAGGAACTGCAGGAAATGTACCAGGGCTGGCCATTCTTCCACTCCCTGCTTTCCAATGTCGACATGGTCTTGTCCAAGTCCAACATGGAAATCGCCGAGAAATACGCCGGCCTTTGCGAGGACGAGGCAACCCGGTCAGTCTTTGACATCATCAAACGGGAATGGGAACTGACCAAGGAAGTCATCCTGCAGATCGAAGGCCACAGCAAGCTGCTGGAGGACAACCCGTCCCTGGAAAGCAGCCTGGACTACCGCCTGCCATACTTCAACGTCTTAAACTACATCCAGCTGGAGATGATCAAGCGGGGCCGGAAAGAAAAGCTCAGCGGCATCTATGAATCGATCATCCACATCACCATCAACGGGGTCGCTTCCGGCCTCCGTAATTCGGGCTGATGCACAAGCAATTTATCCAAAGAAAAAAGCATGTTTTTACAAACATGCTTTTTTTGTTGTTATAAGTTTTTGATTCGGATATGAGATTTTGTTAAGCGGCTGCCTTGATTGAAGCGCTGATTTCCTCAACCAGGTCCGGGTCGTCCTTGAGCCCGGTCGTTTCCAAAACGACTTCCTTGACCGGCTCGTCCTTGAGCATCTGCTGCAGCTTCTGGCTTTCAGCGTCAGCTGGCTCGTCGAAGTGGTAGATCTTGCCGACCGTTTCCAAAAGGGCGCTGTAGTCAAGCCCGCGGGCCTTCAGCTCTCTGATCGGCCGGATGAAGCGCTCGTCGTAGCCCAGCTTGCGGATCGGCGTCCGGCCTACCCGGGCGATGTCGTCGGAAATGTAAGGGTTCTTGAAGCGGTTGATTACCTGGGCGTGGTATTCTTCCAGCTCCTCCTTGCTGAAGTCCCACTTGGCCAAAAGCAGGGACCGGGTTTCAGCCAGAACGCGGGTTACCTGGTCAACGACCCGGTCGTCCTTGACGGCTTCCCCGATCGTTTCATAGCCCAGAGCCTTGCCCGTGTAAGCAACGGTGGCGTGGCCGGTGTTGACTGAGAACAGCTTTCTTTCAATGTATGGTTCCAAGTCCGGAGCGTAGTGGACGCCGGCCAGGTGAATCTGCGGATTCTTCATCTGGCTTTCGTCGATGACCCATTCCTTGAAGTCTTCGACTGAAACGAACAGCGGGTCTTCATTGTGCTGGATTGGCACGATCCGGTCGACGGCGGCGTTCGGGAAGCCGACGTACTTGTCGACTTCTTCCTTGTCAGCGTCAGTCAGGTGCTTGTACACTTCTTCTTTCAAAAATTGCGAGCCGCCGATCATGTTTTCGCAAGCCACGACGTCAAGCAGTTCGTGGTTTTCCTTGACTCTGGCGCTCAAGCCCTGGGCAATCAAAGGAGCGATGATCTTCAAGACTTTCGGGCCGATGGCGGTCGTGATCATGTTGGTCGTCTTGATGGCTTCGACAACTTTTTCCGGGTGCTTGGCATTGTTGATCCCCGTCACGTTGCTGATGTGGATCTTCTTTTGGCCGGGCGCGGCCAGCTGAATGTCGTATTCGCCCCGTTCTACCAAGGCGTCGATGATGGTTTCGTTGACGTCGACAAAATCAATTCCAAAACCGTTGGCTGCCAAAGTTTCGCCGATGAAACCGCGGCCAATGTTACCTGCACCAAAGTGTACTGCTCTCATTGTTAATTTTCTCCTACCTTGTCTAACAAACCAATAATTTCTTCTGGCGTCTGCGCGTCGGCTAATTTCGCGACGTTGGCCACGTCGCTGCAAAACAGGGCGATCTGGGACAGGAGCTGCAAGTGCTCATTGCCCAAACCGGCAATCCCGAAGACTACCGTCACCAACTTCTCCTGCTGGTCGTCCGGGTCGCTGAAGTCGACCCCCATCGGAATCTGCACCACTGAAATCCCCGTTTTCTTGATGTACTTTTTGCCCTCATCGGTGCCGTGGGGGATGGCAATGAAGTTGCCCATGTAGGTCGAAACGTCTTCATTGCGGGCGAGCATGGCATCGATGTATTCCGGCTCAACGCAGCCGTGGTCCACCAGCAGCTGGCCGGCCATGCGGATTGCTTCCTCACGGGTGGCCACGCTCTGGTTCAACTTGATCATTTCTTTTTCCAGTTTCATGCTTCTGCCTTCCTTACTTCAGCTTGTCGATCAAACCGCTGACCTCACCGGCCTTGAGCAGGTCGTCGACCGTCACTACATGGATCTGGTCGTAGCGGATTGCCAGGTTCTTGCCGGCCATTGCCGTCGCGATAACCAGGTGGCTTGGGTCATTGTCCAGTTCGTTGATTCTTACTGCCTTGACCGGCGTCTGCTTGCCGGCCTTCTGCATCTCGTCTTTAAAGAGGCTCGAAGCCATCGTTACCGTCCCGATGTGCTGGTCGTGACGGATGAAGTCGACTTCCTTGACCTTGGCAAAATCAATCCCGGCCAGGCTGCCAGCCTTCTTCTCCTGCTTTTCGCTCTTCTTCACCTGTTCGGCTTCCGGCGCGGTTTCACCGGCGGCCTTCAGGCGGGCGACCACTTGGTCGTATTTTGGCGTGCTGAGGAAGTTGCCGACGGAAACGTGCAAAGCGTTTGGCGTCTTTTCCTTGGCCCGTTCGGCCAGTTCTTCCTGGGTGATGACCAGCAGGCCCGGTTCGTCCTTCAAGTTGCGGACGGCCGTGTTGGTGACCGGCAGGTTCAAGCCGGCCTTCTTGACCTTGTCTCTCAAAAGCGATGCCCCCATCGCTGATGAGCCCATGCCCGCGTCGCAGGCAAAGATGATTCTTTGAACGTCCTTGTAGCTTTCAACCGTTTCAACGGCAGAAGCCCCGTTTTCTTCTTCAGCCAGGCCCTTGGATTCAGCCTTCATGGCTGCCATCTGCCCTTGGGCGGCTGCCAGGTCGCCGTCGGAACTCTTGTCCATCTTGTAGATGACGGCGGCAACGACAAAGGAAACCGCGGCTGAGCCGAGAACCCCGACAATGTTGCCGAAGTAGGCATCCTTAGCTGAAACCAGCAGAATGGCGATGATTGAGCCAGGGCTGGCAGCGGCAGTCAGCCCGCCGCCCAGAACGCTGAACAGGAAGGTCCCGGTAATCCCGCCGGCCATCGCGGCCAGAATCAGGATTGGCTTCATCAAAACATACGGGAAGTAAATTTCGTGCACCCCGCCAAGGAAGTGGACGATGATGGCACCTGGAGCGGAACTCTTGGCTGATCCCTTGCCAAAAAGGGCGCAGGCCAGCAGGATGCCCAGACCAGGACCAGGGTTGGATTCCATTAAGAAGAGGACTGACTTGCCGATCTTGGCGGCTTGCTGAATCCCCAGCGGAACCAGAACCCCGTTGCCGATCGCGTTGTTCAGGAACAGAACCTTGGCTGGTTCGATGACCAGGTTGGCCAGCGGCAGCAGGTTGTGAGCAATGATCCAGTCAACCCCGTTGGCAATCCAGATCGTGGAAACAACCAGGATAGGACCTACCAAAAAGTAGCTGAGGGCAACGAAGATCATCCCCATGATCCCTTGCGAGAAGTTGTTGTAGATCATTTCAAAGCCGGCCTTGACCTTGCTTTGGAAGGCCTGGTCAAACTTCTTCAAGCACCAGGCACTCAGCGGCCCCATGATCATGGCGCCCAGGAACATCGGGATCCCGGTGGAGTGGTTGGCTCCATACGGGTAGAGGGACGGATAAACGATCCCCTGGGCTACCGGCTTGGCCCACGGAAAGGCCAGCACGATCGTCCCGACGACGGAGATGGCGCCGACCACGCCCCCTCTTTCCTCATAGACGCTCTTGCCGCCCGTGTAGGCGATCAGAATTGGAATCATGAAGTACAGCATCGAGCTGGTAAAGCTGTTGATGTACTTGTTCGGGAACCAGCCATTCGGCGACATGAAGATCGCGGTCATGAAGCCCCAGGCAATGATGGCGCCGATGTTCGGCATGATCATGCCCGAAAGGAAGGTCCCGAATTTCTGGATCTTTGCCTTGACTGAGCTCTTGCTCTGCGTTTCAGACATTACTTTTCCTCCTAAACACTAAAAACTGTCTTTGCTTTCTCTACTTACTTAACTTTTACTTACATTTTTATCTTATTAAGAATTGTTTCCGCTTTCAAGCGCAAGAAAATAGAACTCTGGCACTAAAAACAATGCCAGAGTTCTATTTGTGATTTTTGCATTAGTTGCCGCGGGCCTGGTCCAGCAGCTGGGTCACCTGGCTCAGGTACTGCTGGGCAATGGCCGCCGCGATTTCTTGGCAGTTGCCCTCTTCAAACAGGCGCAGGGTCCGGTCGCTCATGACCAGGAAGCTGCTGATCATCCCCAGGACGCTGGCGCCTTCGGATGACAAATCTTCCGGGGCCAGCAAAAGCAGCTGCCGCTTGACCAGCACCTGGCTTTGGTCCATCGCCGTCATTGGCACGGGGTCCGTCAAGTCGTAGATGGCGAAAAAACACTTCTTGACCGCCTGCGTCCGCGCGTGCAGCAGGGCCAGGTGGCTGCCAGGCAGGCCCAAGGGCGCCAGGTCCAGCCGCTTTTGCAGGCGGGCGGCGATCCCGGCGCGGTCATTGACGTAGTCATCCGGT
>NZ_BOCG01000726.1 GCF_016587775.1 Lactobacillus nasalidis
CCAGCTTCTTCAAGCTGCTTGATCGTGTCAGCGGTGCTGTAAGCAATTGTACTCTTGGATGAACCGGTCAGATCACCTGACGTTGCGATAACGGCGTTGTTGCCATCTTCATCAACGTAGTTTACCAGGGCCTTTTGAGTATTAGCGGTGTAAACAACAGTTACCGTGGATGACTTGTCACCATCGAAAGTTGGAGTTACTTCTGATGATGCAACTTCAGTTTGATCTGGGGTTAGGCCAGCGATCGTTGGACTAGTGACAGTCTTCAAACTCTGTGAGTCAACTGGGTTCCAAGTTGTTTCCTTGGTTACCAAGTCTTGAGTACCAGTTTGGGTGAAGGACAAAGTCTCTTCTACTGATGCCGGTGCTTCGAAACCTTCTGGAACTTC
>NZ_BOCG01000727.1 GCF_016587775.1 Lactobacillus nasalidis
GATCAAGGCCGCCGCCAGCTGGCTCATGGCCGTAATGCCGGCTGCTCCCGGATCATCCTGCCCGCTGTCCAGCAAAATCGGCAGCCGGCCCCAGTGCCCGCCTGAAAGGCGCTTGGCGCTGGCCAGCTGCTTGGCGCTGTTCTGCTCTTTGACCTTAATGACGCTGCCGTAGGCCAGCTTGGTTTTGGCCAGCCGCTTCCGGTAGGCCGAAAACTGCCCGTCGACCGTCAAATAAACGAAAGACAGGCCTCCCTGCTGCAGGCTGGCCAGGCCGATGCTGGTCTGACTCTGGTCAAGCCCGATGCCGACGGCGCTTTGACTGGATCCTTTGGGCAGGGTCGTCTGATCGGCATAATTGTAAAGCCCGTAGGCCAGCAGGCCGACAACCACCGCCAGCAGGAGCAAAAGCGCCGGCAGGGTCGCTTGATGTTGAAAATGCTTTGTTTGCCCCATTACCCAAACCTCCTTTTACCATTTTAGCGGAGAAAGTCCCCTATACCAAGCAGAAAGATTTCTTGTATAATAAAAAGGTTAGACTTGCTCTACTGGAGGGATTTTTTGAAAAAACAGATATCTTTTGGACAGGCGCTGGCCACGGTCGTCGGCTCTGTCATCGGCGCCGGCGTCTTCTTTAAAGTCGGCAGCATCAGCCAAAGCACCGGTTCGGCGTCAGCCAGCATCCTGGTCTGGATCCTGGCGGGGGTCATCTCCATCTGCTCGGGGCTGACCGTCTCGGAGATCGCCGCGGCCTTAAACGTCAACGGGGCGATCGAATACCTGGACTACAGCTACGGCAATATCTGGGGCTTTTTGTTCGGCTGGGCGGAAATGGCCGTCTACTTTCCGGCGCAGATCGCGGCCCTGGCCTCGATTTTCGGCCAGCAGTTCGTGACCTTGTTTGGCCTGCCGGCGGGCACGAGCCGCCTGATCGCTTTCGGGGTGGTGCTCTTGCTCTTCTTGATCAACCTGCTGGGCACCGGCTTTTCCGCCAAAATGCAGTCCGTCATCACCGTCATCAAGCTGATTCCGCTCTTTTTGATCATCGTTTTCGCCTTCAGCCAGCAAAACGTGGCCGTAAGCTTATGGCCGGTCACCGTAAACAGCAGCAGCGGCTGGGCAGGCGGCATCAGCCAGGGGCTCTTGTCGGCCCTCTTTGCCTTTGAAGGCTGGATCATCGTGACCAACTTGGCCAAGGAAATGAAGCATCCGGAAAAAGACCTGGCCCGGGCCATCATCTTCGGCCTCAGCCTGGTGACGGTCGTCTACGTTTTGGTCAACTATGCCTTCATGACCGTCCTGCCTTTTGACAAGATCATCGGCAACAGCAACACCGCCTACTATGCTTCCTTGAAGCTCTTCGGCCAAGCCGGCGGCAAGATCGTCACTGTCGGCATCCTGCTCTCGGTTTACGGGGCCTGCAACGGCTTCATGCTTACAGGGATGC
>NZ_BOCG01000728.1 GCF_016587775.1 Lactobacillus nasalidis
GGCGGCTGCCGTCCACCTTGACGTCAACCTGCCGGCTCAAGCGGACCAGCTGGACGGTCCGGTAAGTCAGCCAGCTGCCAGCGGCTATGGCCAGGACTGCAATCAGTGCCACAATCCCCCAGCCGCTTCTATCGGCTTTTTTCTTTCCAGAATTCCTGCGCATTTTCCAAAACCCCCATCTTTTGAAAAAGCTGCTAATTATTAGTTAATTGCATCTCCATAATTTCATTTTAATGCAGAATGTAGGATCTATAAAGCGCTTACCAGCAAAAAGACATATCTTTTCGAAATATGTTTATATTCTTCTGCTTATCATGACAACTAATTAAGAAACAGTTGCCTGAATGGACAATTCGTCTGGAAATGCCTAAAATAGGAAGCATGAAAATCAAGCAAGCATAGTATTGGAGGAAGTCCTTGAAGAAAAAAGTTTTGTTAATCGCCGCAGCTGCCCTGGCCTTGACTGCCTGCTCCAGCAAGAAGACCAGCACCAGCACGGAAAGCGCCAAGAAGGCAGCCAGCTCCATCTCGAGCTCAAACGTCGTCAAGCAGACCAGCAACAAGATCAACCTGGAAAACTACCGGAAGATCAAGGTCGTGGAAAAGACCGGGGCCACTCCCAGCGAAGTCACTGCCCTGCTGGGCCGGAGCGCCGACGCCAAGAGCAAGGCAAAAACGACCGGCCTAAACGCCACGATCTACACCTGGGAAGGCGTCCAAAACGGCAGTGCCGGCTCAAACCTGACCGTCGAATTCGCCAATGGCGTTGCTATTGCCAAGCAGATTTCCGGTCTGGAAGTCAGCCGGAGCAAAAAGATCACCGTGAAAGATTACAAGTCGCTTAAAAAAGGCATGACGCAGGATGAAGTCGAAGAAATCATCGGCAAGCCAAACGGCTACTCCGAATCCGACTACTCCAGCGCAGAAACCGTCTTATGGCTGTACACGAGCGGCCTGAAGAGCGACAGCTCGGCCAGCTTCTACGTTACTTTCCAAAACAACAAGCTGATTGACAAGTCGGCGCAGAACTTCAGTTAAATCTGCCGCAAAAGAGCCCCCGGAAATCCGGGGGCTCTTTTTAGTCCGTCAAAAATGTACAAAAAAAGCGAGCCTTCCTGCTCGCTTACTAGATGCCCACTAAAGGAGTCGAACCTTCACTCTGTTGCCAGAACAGCGACCTGAACGCTGCGCGTCTGCCAATTCCGCCAAGTGGGCTTGCCGTTGACAATATTTATAATATCAAAAGACGGCCTAAAAGGGAAGCCCTTTTTATAAAAAAATTGTTTTTATTACTTCGCCGCTGGTCCAGCGGGTGATTTCGCGGTCTTTCTCCAGCAGCAGCCGGCCTTGCTCGTCAAAGCCGGCGCAGGTGCCGCTGACAATCCGGCCCTGCACTTTCAGACTGACCGGCCGGCCAAGCAGAATGCTCAGCTGCCGGTAGCGCGGCAGAAAGTCCCCCGGCTCTTCGGCAGACTGGCGGATCACTTCTGCCAGCTCACCAGCCAAATCTGGATCAAAAGCGCCCCCCGGCCGCAGACTGCCGGCCTGCGGCAAGTCTGCCGGGAAGGACTCCGTAGCCAGGTTGAGGCCCAGACCCACGACCAAACCGCCAGCCAGCTGCTCAGTCAGGATCCCGCCGACCTTCTTTTCTTTAAAATAAAGGTCATTGACCCACTTCAAGCCGATGTCCAGAGCATATTTTTTCCTTAAATAATCCGCCACGCCCGTGCCGATAGCCAAAGTGGCTGCCGGAAGCGGCGGGCCAGCCAGGCAGACTGACAGGTAAAGCCCCTGCTTGGGCGAATAAAAGGCCCGCCCCTGCTTGCCGTATCCGGCCGTCTGTTCAAGAGCGCAGACGGCAAAAGGCGGCTGCTTATGCTCAAGCAGCTCCTTGGCCAGATCTTGCGTCGACGGCAAAAGATCGTACCGAAAGACTTGCATCTTCAACCTCTAAGACAGGTGCACGCCCTTGTCGACATAGATCACGTCACCCACCAGACCACTGGAGAGGTCGCTCAGCAAGAAGGCGCAGCAGTTGCCCAGCTCCTCAAGACTGACGTTTACGCCGTCAACCGTCAGCGACCGGGACTGTTCCAGCAGGTCCTTGTGGCCGCCAATACCGGTTACGGCCAGGGTCTTCATGGCCCCGGCAGAAATGGCGTTGACCCGAGTTCCAGTCTTGCCCAGGTCGCGGGCAAGATAGCGGACAGAGCTTTCCAGGGCTGCCTTGGCAATCCCCATCGTGTTGTAGTTGGTGACTGCTCTTTCAGAGCCGATGAAGGTCAGCGTGACGATGCTGGACTTTTCCGCCAGCAGCTGCTTGGCTTTAGCTGCCTTGGCAACCGCGATCAGCGAATAGCTGGAGATGTTCTGCGCCGTTAGGTAGCCGTCACGGGTTGAGTTGAGAATCGAGCCTTCCAGTTCGTTTTTCGGCGCAAAAGCCACCGCGTGCACCAGACCGTCAATTTGGCCAAAAGCTGCCTTGACCTGGTCAAAAGCCGCGTCGATGCTTTCATCGCTGGCGACATCGCATTCAACCATGCGGTCGGCCGGCAAGCCCAGTTTAAGCAGATTCTTTTGCAAGCGCTCGTTTTGGTAGCTGTAGATCACTTCCCCGCCCTGAGCCAAGATCTGCTGAGCGCAGCCCCAGGCAATCGAGCGCTTGTTGGCTACGCCCATTACTAAAAACTTTTTACCAGCTAAAATTCCTGCCATGTCTTTTCACCTAAAACTTTCTGAAACGTTCATAGCGCCGGCTGAGCAGTTCGCCTGCCGGCAGCTTTTGCAACTTTGCCAATTCCTGCGTCAAAATCCGCTTGATTTCCGCGCACTGGGCCTGCTTGTCCGCCCCTTGAGCGATCACGCCCTCGATCACCTGGCCGGCCAGCAGCCGGTCCGGCGTCAGCCCCAGCAGGTCTGCCGCCTCTTCGGCCCGGCCAGCGTCCTTCCACAGAATCGACGC